>CAZXTB010000209.1:0-2847 GCA_964643535.1 uncultured Erysipelotrichaceae bacterium
CGATCCACTTTTTAAATCAGCTTGTAAAACAATGACAGCCTTACCTAATGCCGCAACGAGTCGATTTCGATGAGGAAAGTGGTGTTTCATGGGTAGGCAAGACTTTGGATACTCAGATAAAATAAGTCCCTTCTCTTCGATGCGTTGATAGAGTTCCTTGTTTTCACTGGGATAAACTCGATCAATACCACAACCCAATACCGCTATAGTGGTGTTTTGTTAAGGCGCTTCTTGATGAGCGATCGCATCTATGCCTTTCGCTAGACCACTTACGATGATGTAGGATTTCGATAAGTTCTTTACGATTCGTTGGGTTTGGTGGATCGCATAATCGATGGGTTGTCTACTCCCTACGATGGATACAGCTTCTTGTGAGAGTAAACTTAAGTCACCTTTATAATAGAGCACATAAGGCGGCTCAGTGAGGTTTCTTAAGCTTTCAGGATAAGTATCATCTAAAATGGTAATAAGCTTAGGCGCATCTAAAACGGGCTCATAGGGCTCATTATAAGCCAAAGCTTTTCTAATCTCTTGACTTTCACCATCGTATTTTAAACTATAGGCCACCAGTTGATCTTTGGTCATACTGATGTATATGCGTTATCTTATAGACTTCCGTTAAATAAATTAGGTTCAGTTAAGATCGATACATGTCCATAACTTAAACGATGAATAGGACAGATCCCATAGGTATTCAAAGCCTCGATATGCGCTTTTGTGGGATAACCTTTGTGTTGTTTAAATCCATACTGTGGATAAAGACCATCATAGTACATCATAATGGCATCTCTTGATACTTTAGCGATGATACTGGCCGCTGCGATGGAGATGCTTCTAGAGTCTCCTTTGATAAAATCATAGACAGGTATCTTTTGATTTTGAATGGGCATCGCATCTGTTAAGCAAAGATCAGCATTGGCCAATTCTATCAAATGAATATTGGCATCTTTGGTTGCCTGATAGATGTTTCGTCGATCAATGGTTTCAGGCATCACTTCTACGACCCCTACCCACAAGGCATTGATCACGATGTCTTTAAAACAAAGATCTCTTTGTTTAGCACTCAGTTGTTTAGAATCATTGATTAAAGGATGACTAAAGCCTTTAGGCAAGATCACTCCTGCGACGATACAAGGTCCGGCTAAGGGTCCTCTACCCGCTTCATCGATGCCTAAGATACGATTGTATTGATTATACTCAAGTTCTAACCAAGCCATTATTCCATACTCATAGGTCCAAGATCACCTTGTCTAAGTTCTCTTAAAAAGGTCACCATGGATTCATTCAGTTTGTATTCTCCGTTTTGAACGTAGCCTCTTTTTTTAGCGATCACCGTTAAGAATTCCGTTAAATCTGATCCCTCATAACCATATCGTTGACTAAGCGCTAAAGGATAATCTTTTAAGATAAACTTAAACCCTTCATCACAAAGTTCTTCAATGGGTAAAACTTTTTCCGCAATGGATCCACTCAGGGCCAATTTAATGGCGACCTCATGGTCTTCAAAGCGACCCCATAATAAACCAGGTGTATCTAGGATATCCAGCTTAGGATGAACATTAGCCCATTTTAAAGCCATCGTCACCCCAGGTTTATTGGCGACGGTCATCAGTTTCTTCTTCGCCAATTGATTGATCAAGGTTGATTTTCCCACATTGGGTATTCCTAAAACCATGGCTTTTACCGCTCTAGGTTGAATGCCTCTTGACTTCCAACGTTCAAACTTTGGCTCCATGACTTTTAAGACCCCATCGACGATCAACTTACGCGTATCATCCTTTAGTAAATTCAATGAAATAACCACCGTGTTGGTTTCTTGAAGCTTTTTAACCCATTCGGCTGTTTTTAGTGGATCTGACATATCCTTCTTCGTTAAAACGATGAGTCTTGGTTTATCTTTTCCCAACTCATCGATCAATGGATTTCGTGATGAAAGAGGCAGCCGGCTGTCTCTTAATTCGATGATACAATCGACCATACTCAAACGAGATTCGATTTCTCGTTTGGCTTTGGTCATATGACCGGGAAACCAATGAATACTCATTATTCTCCAGTCAGCCATCTAAAATGACTTAGTGGCCAAAAGATGTAGACATCTTTACTGCGAATATTATCGATGGGTAAACAACCGAAAACGCGTGAATCTGTCGATCCACCTACACGACGATTGTCTCCCATCACAAAGACTTCATTGACCTTAACCAAAACAGGTCCAAAATTAGCTGTATAGGGTTCTCCTGTAGCGACCCATTGATCACGATAATTGGAATCCAAAAAAGGTTGATCCGTTGCGGTCCCATTGATGTATAGGATATCATTCTTGACTTCAACGGTATCACCAGGTAAACCTATGACTCGTTTGATGAGATACTCTTGTATGGGCTCATAGTAAATAATAACAACATCAAAGCGTTCCAATCCTTCACTTCGATAGGTCAATAGATTAGAAAATCCATAATCAAGATCGCTTAAAGTTGGATACATACTGCTTCCATCCACATGGATCGGATAGACGATAAAACTGGTCAATAGTAAAACTAAAATATAACTTATGATGATACTGATAATAAAATCATAGGCCATTCCATATTTAGCTTTTAACGCTTTTAGTTTTTGTAGGCTATTTTTTAAGGTGCTCATAGTTGTTTCCACTTCCCATTATAGAATAAAAGTCGGAATTCTCCGACTTTTTATTACGAATGACTAACGAATTTCTTTAAGACGTGATGCTTTGCCAGAACGACCGCGCATATAGAAGAGTTTACTTCTTCTTACTTTTCCGCGTTTGAGGACTGTGATCTTGTCTAAGATTGGGGAATGAACCGGGAAGGTTCTTTCTACGCCGAT
>CAZXTB010000210.1:0-2842 GCA_964643535.1 uncultured Erysipelotrichaceae bacterium
CTTCGCAAAGTCCGTATAGTACTCTACAAACAGTCGTTTATCGATGTATAAGGATTCCCAGATGATGTTGTACATGCTTTTATGTTCAGCGATGAACTCTAAGAAGGATCTTAAGCCGATACGTTCTGCTTCTTTTCGAGTAGTAACACTGGACTCTTTGATACGTAAGGCAATGTGCATACGAATCTGCTGAGAGTAGTTCACCAAAAGATGTTTATAGATGTTGATCTTATCAGAGAAATAGATATAAAAAGTTCCAGGAGCTACTTGAGCTTTAGAAGTAATGTCGTTGATCGAAGTCGCATAATAACCTTGAGAATAGAAGAGATCTTCTGCTGCACTGCATAGACGATCTAAGGTTGCTTGTCCTCGTTTGGTTTTAGGTTGGTTAACAAATTTGTTCATTGAAGGGCCGTGTTTTGTCTCATTATATCACATCTTCTAGTTTGGTATTGTTGGTAAATCCCATAACCAAAGAGCTAAATAAGATGGGTTTCTCATACATCAACGCATGACCTGAATCCGGGACATAAACGAGTTGAGCTTTTTTGATTTCCTTGGCAATAAACTGTTGATTCGCAAAGGGTGTAATGATGTCTTGTTCACATCCTACGACTAAGGTAGGACAGGTAATGTCTTTAAGTCGAGCACGTTCATCCAAGTCATTGGCACTATCGGTTAGACGAATCATCGCATTAATAAAGACAGGGTTAGAAAAGACTTGATGAAGCACAGCTTTACGATTGTTCATCCATTCGATGTGCTGTTCATAAAACTTCTGTGAATAGATGACAGGAATCGTCGTAGAGTAATAAGCTTCAGGATCATGAGCTGCTTTATTCCAGGCACGACCAATCTCTTGTAGCCACTCTGATGTATAGGCTGTCGTATTAAACAACATCAATCGCTCAACGAGTTCAGGATAAGCTGTGGTCAACTTAATGGCCACTTCTCCCCCATAAGAGATCCCAAATACAGCTAGATCATTTAACTTAAGGGTCTTAATAAACGAAGCCAACATCTCGACTTGGATGTCTTGGTTATAGACTAAGCCATCTAGTTTAGACGACTTCCCTTGATCAAGAAGATCAATCAAGATAAGATTGTTATTTTTAGAAAAGGCATCAATGAAGGGTTTCCAGCTTAAACAAGACATCATGATCCCGTTTAGGATGATTAGAGGTTTGCCTGATCCGTAAGATTCATAATAGATATTATAGTCTTTATAAGAGAAGTCCATTAGATGATCCCAAGCTCTTTCGCTTGTTTATAGAGCTCTTCTCTAAATTTAGGATGAGCAACCGCAATCAAGCGATCGACACGTTCACGCACGTTGGTGCCCTTTAATTGGGCTACCCCATATTCGGTGACGATATGGTCGACATCATTACGAGACAAGGAAACAATGGCGCCTGGCTTCAAGAAAGGAACGATCTTGGATTGCTCAACACGTTCTTGGGTGATTGGATCTTTGACCATCGCTGTTGAATACAAGGCAATGAAAGACTTCCCATTTTTAGAATTTTGAGCCCCAATGGCGGTATCAGCTTGACCTCCTGTACCACTAAACTGAACTGAACCAATCGATTCTGAACAACATTGACCCGTAAGGTCTACTTCTAAGGTGGTATTGATGGAAATCATATTATCATTTAGACCGATGATATGAGGATCATTCACATAAGCTCCGTTTAAGATGTTTACCGCAGGATTATGATCTAAGAATTCATAAAGTTCAGCTGTTCCCATCGCAAAGGTACAAATCATCTTACCTTTTTGTTGTTGCTTGAATTTTCCTGTGACGACACCCATTTTAGCAAGCTTCATTAAACCTGTGGTCAACATCTCGGTATGAACTCCTAAGTTTTTCTTAGCAGTTAAAGAAGCTGCGACTGCGTTAGGAATACCACCGATACCCAATTGGATACAATCTCCGTCTTTGATGTAGTCGGCGATGAATTGTCCAATGGCTTTATCTTTCTCATTGAAGTCCCCTTCAGGTAAAACAGGAGGCATATAATTGGATTCGATCAAATAATCGACTTCGTCTAGACTCAGTTCAAGATCACCGTAGGTATAAGGAAAATTCGGATTGATTTCCAATATGACCAAATCGGCATCTTCGATGACACGTTTCTCATAAGTATTGCTTAGGGATAAAGAGACATAGCCATGTTTATCGGGCATAGAAGCAGATCCGACATAGATATTCGTATGAACATGAGCTAAACGCTTGGTTCCTGCTAAGTGTAAATGATTCGGAATGAAAGATACATTTCCGTTTTTATGAGCTTTACGCATCGTTGGAGAGTAGAACCATCCATCGATATTGAAGCTTTCTTTATAGTCTCCGCTTAGAAACTGTTGATCAGACATCGGTAAACAGTTGGTCACTGTGACCCCTTTGACAGATTCAGCGACCGTATGAAGTTGCGATAAAAAATCTCTTCCTTCTGCACAACCTAATCCTGTGATGATCATATCTCCGTTTTTTACGAGTTTAACCGCTTCACTAGCACTGATGATTTTTTTTGAATAGTCCATAGGGCCTCCCTAGAGAATTGCGGGGGGAAATTCCCCCCGCAATAACATTGTAAATTAATTTCCTAAGATTGTGTCGATATTAGCTAAAGGTTCAACAACGGTCCAACCAGCAACGTCTTCAGCAGTCAATGTAGCCTTGGAAAGGTTCATTTCTTGTGTTCCAGTACGTTTGCCATCGCCGAAGTCAATTTCGCCCCCGAATGGGTTCTTGATCGGTGCAGATTCCATAGCATCGATATAACCAGCCCATGTAGGAACGTCTTTGTCTAAACGTTTTAGACCTTCAACAAAGAAGTAA
>CAZXTB010000211.1:0-250 GCA_964643535.1 uncultured Erysipelotrichaceae bacterium
TCCTAAGACGACTACCATTCCGTTTTCTATCCCCATTAGGGAACCTTTCCAACGTTCACCTAAAGCAGCACACTTCCCATCGTTTTCAATAGATATTTTTAAATGAATTTGTTGTTTTAAGATGTCTACTAAAGGGAAATCTTCGATGAAGCTTAAGTAACCTCCTGTATGCATCAAACCTTTAGCAGTATCGATACGACCAGGTACACTTAAGGCAATGCCCTTGACTTGGTTTTCGTATTTTTTAGCC
>CAZXTB010000211.1:260-2829 GCA_964643535.1 uncultured Erysipelotrichaceae bacterium
GCAATGCAAGTTATAATAGTAGTATAAGTTCTATTTTAGCCAATTCTACTAAAGCTTGAACGAAATGTATACAGTTATCTACAGGTGTAGGTACTTCACCTTTTTCGATGATTTCATCAGTTGTCATTAAAGCGTATTTGATATGACTTCCACCAACATCCAGTACAAAGTATTGATCCATAATGACTCTCCTCACATTGCTTTTATATTTCAATTATAACTGATGAAAATATTTACCGAAAGCACTTTCGTAATTTTATTTTTTAGAAGACAAATGTGTTAAAATATAAACATGTATGGAGGGTATCTATGATCGATATGAAGCATGTTGCCAAGTTGGCGGGAGTATCCGTGGCGACAGTATCGCGAAGTCAGTGATGAGACCAAGATCAAGATCATGAAGATCGTTGATGAATTGGGCTATATTCAAAATTCAAGCGCAAGATCTCTTAGTACCAAACGATCCAATCTTATTGGGATCGTTTATTCTGAACATCTCGGGATCGGTTTAGAACACTACTACTTTTCTGGTGTTTTAGAAGCTTTTAAAAAAGAAGTTGAAAACGCTGGTTATGATGTGGTCTTCATCAACGGAAGAGACATCGGATATCTAAAAAAATGTAGAGTAAGAGGTGTTGATGGGGTCTTCGTCGTCACCGCTGATACTTCTGATAAAGGTTTAGTTGATTTGTTTAATGCGGACATTCCTTGTGTAACCACTGATACCCCGTGGAACAAAGTGCCTTTGGTGTATTCTGATAATGTCCAAAGCTCAATCAATGCGGTAAAATACCTCCACTCACTGGGTCATACACGGATTGCCCACATTGCAGGACCTCAGTCTTCCATTGCAGGTCGTGAACGTTTAGAGGGCTATCGTCAAGGTATGATGGAAGAAAAGTTAGCTTATGATCCTGATTTAGTGGTCTACGCCACAGAATACAATTCTCTTTCGGGTTATGGAGCCATGAACATTCTCTTATCCAATCCTAATCCTCCTACCGCAGTCTACATCATGTGTGATCTTTCCGCAGTAGGGGCCATTCAAGCCATCAGAGAAGCAGGTTTGAAGGTAGGCAGAGACATCAGTATCATGGGCTTTGATGACATTCAAATCGCCGCAAATCTGATTCCTCCTTTAACCACCATAAGACAAGACCGTGTTGCGATCGGTCACGTTTTGGCGGCCACCTTGATCAAACTGATCAATAAAGAGGAAGTCCAATTGGTCTCTAAGATTCCTTGTACCATCATCGAAAGAGAATCCGCAAAAGTCAGAAAATAGACGAAGTCGTCTATTTTTTTATTTAAGGGGTATGCTATAATAATTTTACCGAAAGCGTTTTCAGGAGGAACATATGTCAAGATGGAAATTGGTATTCGAAGAAGATTTTTCTAAACAAAACAGTTTAGATTTAAGCCGTTGGACCATCGATGTGGGAGATCATGGAGGTGGAAACAATGAGGCTCAGTACTATACCGCAGGCACTCATAACATCAGCTTCGAAGATGGCGCTCTTCACATTGAAGGAAGAAAAGAGAAATATAAAACCAAAGAATACACATCCGCTAAGATCGTAACCAAGGATAAGATAGAGTGGACCTATGGTCGATTTGAGATCTGTGCTAAACTACCCATCGGAAAAGGCACTTGGCCTGCGATTTGGACCTTAGGACATAAACTTCCAAAAGAAGGATGGCCTGAATTGGGCGAAATCGACATTATGGAACACGTTGGTTGGAATCAAGATGTGATCCATTTTAGTCTACACTCCAAGCACTACAATCATAAGATTGGTAATCAAGCGACCTACTTTACGAAAATCGAAAATGTTTCTTCCTCTTATAAAACCTATGTCTTAGAATGGGATGAAAATAAGTTGTCTTTCTTTGTCGATGACAAACATATGGCGACCTTTAATAAGAGTGATTATCCTGATTCTTGGCCTTTTAATAAACCTCATTATCTGATCTTGAACCTTGCCTTAGGTGGAGGCTGGGGGCGTGAGATCGATGATGCTTGTTTACCTCAACGATTATCGATTAGAAGTGTAAAGGTCTATCAGAAAGACTAATATGGACATTAAAAACATCATCGCTCAAATGACACTAGAAGAAAAGTTGTTGATGCTTGGGGGCAAAGACGGCTGGCATTTCTATGGGGTCGAAAGATTAGGTATAGAAGATGTGAGGGTCTGTGATGGACCTCATGGGATCAGAGTTCAAACGGAAAATTCAGAGATCAATTTACCTGCCACCAATTTCCCAACGGCTTCTGCGTTGGCGTCTACATTCAATCTTGATTTGCTTAAATTGACAGGAGAAACCATAGGGAAAGAATGTCGTCACTATGGGGTTCAAGTTTTATTAGGCCCTGGGGTTAATGGGAAGAGATCTCCCTTAGCGGGACGTAATTTCGAATACTATTCAGAAGATCCTTATCTTAGTGGAAAGATTGCTTCCTCGTTTATCAATGGGGTTCAATCTCAAAAGGTAGGGACTTCTCTTAAACATTATGTCGCCAATGAACAAGAGACCAGTCGTTTATTCATCAGTTCTAAAGTAGATG
>CAZXTB010000212.1:0-2826 GCA_964643535.1 uncultured Erysipelotrichaceae bacterium
AGACTTATTTCTCATACTGGTGCTTTCATACATTTTGTTGTTGTACATCATGTTTTCAGCTTCAACCATTTTGTCTTTAAGTAAACTCTCAACTTCATTTTTAGTCGCATATCCAAACGAAATCGACAATAAAGGTTTCGTTTTTATCGCTTCTTGAATCTGTGTTTTAATTCTAGCCAATAAATTGGCTGCTTCTTCTTCACTGGTTTTAGGTAAAAGGATGGCGAATTCATCGCCCCCTATACGAGCTATAATGTCATCCTCTCGACAAGATAGTCTTAAAATATCTGCGGTCAGCTTTAAGAAATCATCTCCTTCTCGATGACCAAAGGAATCATTGATGAGCTTTAGTCCGTTGACATCTCCCATGACCAAGGTAATGGGCCAATTACGAGAAACATCCAATCGATTCATTTCGGTTTCGAAAAAACGTCGATTATATAGAGAAGTAAGGTGATCATGGTAACTAAGATAACGTATTTCTTCTATGGCTTCTTCACGATCACTCACATCAAAAATGATCGCATAGGACATTATCTCGCCACTGTAATTGATTTGACTTGAATAGATATCTACCATTCTGAAGGAACCATCCTTTAGTCGATGTTGAGCAGTGGAGTGCTTGCTTCCAACTGAGAAAGCTTTAACACAGTCTGAGTTTTGAGCATTGTTGCTCATGTAACATATTTCCTTGATACCCATACTCAATAACTCTTCTTGAGTATATCCATAGAATTGTGAAGCAGCAGGATTTGAATCGATGATCATTCCATTTCTTGGGTTGATCAGCAGCATGACCGCATTATGACCATTAAACATACACTGAAGTTGATCCAGCAATTTCTCTATACTGATCTTATTGAGGATGCGCTCCGTATTATCTACACCGATCGCATAGTAAGAAATAATTTCTCCTTTAGAATTAAAGATGGCACTTTCTCGCCACTCTATCCAACAATCATGATCATTATGTTTGATCTGTTCTATGAAAGTTCGCGTAGGATGATCAACATCCAAACCTGAACTATCTTTCCAAGATTCCTTAATGGGAGTTTGATTTGTGCTTGAAGCGTCAGGGAAATATAAACAATAGGTCTCGTTGGTGAATGTCAAGGTTCCATCTGGTTTAAACTCACATATTAAGGCAGGCAAATCATTTAGAATGGAACCGTATTTGTTTTTCGCAATAGCAAGCTCATTTTCACTGATCTTACGATGTTCATTTTCTTCTCTAAGCGTTTTAAATGTGATCATAAGCTCATTATGGGCATTCACCAACTGTTCAGTTTTTTCGTTGACTAAAAAGTTGAGTCGAATATTCTCATTACGTTTCTCTAGATTAGAGACTCTTATCTTCCACATGACTGTAATCTGAGCTTTTAATTCACTTATATCGATGGGCTTGGATAGAAAGGCATCTCCACCTACTTCTAGTGCCTTGATTCGATTTTCTTTATCAGCTTTTACTGCGGTTAAAAACATAACTGGGATATCTTCAAATCTTGGATCGCTTTTTAGTGTCTTACAGACATCAAACCCATCCATATCAGGCATATTGATGTCTAATAGGATCACATCTGGATTGACTTGACTCGCGATCAATAGACCTTCTTTACCAGATTGTGCCGTATAGATAAAGGCATGAGGAAAACTCTCATTGACATAAGCCCGTACTATGACCAGATTATCTTGATTATCATCAATCGCTAAGACGACAAGCTTACTATCTGCCATAGAGCACCTCATCAATGACCGCTAAGAAATCTTTTGCGTTGATTGGTTTTGCGATGAATGCATCAAATCCATGAAGCAAGATCGATTCTCGATCATGTTCCATCGCACTTGCGGTCAATGCGATGATGGGGGTATTGTCTAAAGCTTTTAGGGTTCTTATCTTCTTGTAGGCATCGATCCCATTGATGTCTGGTAAAGCGATGTCCATTAAGATCAAATCAGGTTGAGCTGCTTTTGCCTTATTGATCGCTTCTTGTCCATTGATGGCTTCGATGATTTTAAAGTCTTCTCCCAACAGTGCCTTTACAGTGGTCATATTATCAGGATTATCTTCAACGACCAAGACAAGAGGTTTAACCTTATCTTGACGAATCATATTGGGTTTCTTTTTAGATAACGGTGAGTTCAACATACTACCTATGGCGTTTTGTAGACTTTCACGTTGAACAGATCCTTTTAGGATCAATTCATGGACATTGTTTCTTCTAAGAAACTTAAGGTCTTCTTTTGTGAGATGTTTAGCACTTAGAATCAAGACAGGGATATGAGCTGTATGAGGCGCATTTCTTAAGATCTCAAGCATTTTAAATCCATCGATATCGGGCATCATAAGATCTAAGACCATCGCATCAGGCATATCTTTTTCTATGATCAAGAATGCATCTTGAGCATTGCTTGCGGTTAAAACACGTATACCAGTCTCTGAAAGTAGATCTCTGATTTGAATCAAAGCTGTTTCATTATCATCCACCAACAAGACAGTTTTACTGTTTAGATTCTTGATGGTTTTGATATCTTGAGCTTTACGATCGAAATGGATCTCCTCAACAGGAGCCGTTTCTGAATCATCAAATAGAAGCGGTAAACTTAAAGTAAAACAAGATCCTACATTGAGTTCACTAACGACAGAGATGGTTCCTTTTAAGAGTTGAGCGTATTTCCTAGCGATGGCTAAACCAAGACCCGTTCCTCCATAGCGTCGTGATGTACTTCCATCCGCTTGTCTAAACTCATCAAAGATATGGTTGATATTTGATGCAGAAATCCCAATCCCTGTATCGGTAACAATAACCTCTATACGATTCATATGAG
>CAZXTB010000213.1:0-968 GCA_964643535.1 uncultured Erysipelotrichaceae bacterium
CAATCCTGAAGTGGGTCTAAAAGCAGCCCTTGAAAGCGAAGAAGAAATCAAAGCAGCTCTAAAAGGAGCTGATATGGTGTTTCTAACCGCTGGTTTAGGCGGAGGAACAGGAACAGGTGCAGCACCTTTCTTTGCGAAACTTGCCAAAGAGATGGGTATCCTAACCGTAGGCATCGTTACCAAACCTTTTAGCTTTGAAGGCAAGAAGCGTATGGAACAAGCCTTAAGCGGTTTAGAAAACCTTAAACAATATACCGATTCTTTAATCATTGTCTCCAACAATCAGCTCTTAGAAGCCATCGGACGTATTCCTTTCGTTGAAGCTTTTAGAGAAGCGGACAATGTCCTTAGACAAGGCGTACAAACCATTACGGATTTGATCGCAGTGCCTGCCATCATCAATCTTGATTTTGCGGATGTGCGTACGGTTATGGAAAGTCAAGGCACAGCCTTGATTGGGATTGGGATGAGCCAAGGTGAAAACAAGGCTCATGAAGCGGCTGCTAAAGCAATTACGTCTCCTTTACTCGAAGCTCATATTAGAGGAGCTAAGAAAGCCATCGTCAATGTAACAGGCGGTCAAAACATCAATTTAATGGATGCTGATGATGCGGTCCGTTTCATAAGAGAAGCGGCTGGTGGTGAAGTCGATATCATCTTCGGGGTTGCCATCAATGAATCCCTAGGTGATAACATCATCGTAACGGTCATCGCCACAGGCTTTGATCTACCGAAGGAAAACATCACAACCCGTCCTACCGTTGAAGCCACTCGTTTGGTCAACGACCCATCGACGATCGATAGATTTGTCCCTAAAGAAGATGAACTCGATGATGGGGATATTCCTGGATTCTTTAAATCAAGAGGCTAACGCCTCTTTTTTATTGGGTATTTCTTTTGAGTTCATCCACTAAACTTGGTATGATTTCCCCATGAACATCCTTTACTTTCACGATCGGCTACTCAGA
>CAZXTB010000213.1:978-2815 GCA_964643535.1 uncultured Erysipelotrichaceae bacterium
TCGATGTGCTCAAGTACGCAACCGACTTCAACACTACATCCAAACCAATAAGGTCGATATGATCTTGGTTTCAACGCATAATCGATTAAAAGGTGGTTTAAAACCTACCGATTTCTTATCGATTCGTAAAGAGGTAGTGCTTTATGATACTCAAGATCATCTTCCAATAGAGGGGATCAAACTCTATGAAGACTCCTTGATCATTCAAAGTACGGTGTTTAAACCCGTCGATGGGACTGTTTTCTTAATCAACACAGAACCTGAATTGAATTCTACGGTGATTTTTATGGATTTCTTTGCGGATGAACGCTTTGAAGACTACCATTCTGACCTCTCTGATGAACAATTGGTTGACTTACAAGTCGAAATTAAGAAGAAATCCAAGTATAATTAACCATATAATTGAAATAGTTAATAAAAATATTAAAATATTCAATAAAAGTATTGACAAGTTCAATACTTTGTTTTATTATGGGGTCATAAGGGAGAACCCTATGGCAAAAAAGATCAAAATACGCATCCAAACAGAGAATAAACACATCAATCTTCCCAAGATGAGACTCAGTCATCTCGTATGGCTGGTACGATTTGGATTATGGACCACGCGATTCAATGATTCTGTCGATAAAGAAACGCGCGCATCGATTAAAGCGAATCGAAAAGAAGTCATCAAGATTATTAAGATGGTGATCAAAGAACTGAAACCAGTCAAGCCGTTCACCTTAGTCGAAGTAGAAAGCAAAGATGCCAATATCTTAATTGACATCCTCTAGGAGAAAAACATGAAACATGAAGTAATTGGAACTTGCCCAGTCTGTGGAAATGACCTCACCGTCACCAAACTCAGCTGTGGTGTATGTCACACCGAAATCAGCGGCGACTTCGCCCTCTCGAAGTTCAGTGCCCTAAACAAAGATGATCTCAATTTCATTGAAACCTTCATCAAAGTCTCAGGCAACATCCGTGAGATGGAAAAATCCTTAGGGATCTCCTATCCCACCGTTAAGAAGAATCTGGATGGGATCATCATTAAATTAGGTCTAGAAACAGTTGAAGCCGTACCAGAAGTCGATGAAGAAGACATCTTAGAAAAATTAAAAAACAAAGAGATTACGGTTGAAGAAGCAGCCCAATACCTAAGGAGGGGCACATGAACTACGAAGAAGAAATCATGATTATGGCCCAAAAAGGCTATATCACCAGCGCAGAAGAAGAAAAGCTTATCTCAGCAGTCTTAGAAGCAGACATCTACCAACGGAGGGGATTATGAACAGCAAAGAAAAAATATTAGAAATGGTTAAAGACGGAACGATCACCGTGGAACAAGGCATCCAATTACTCAATGCCCTTGAACCTAATGTGAATGGCGCACCTCAAAAACCGAATTCACCTAAGAAATCCATCAATGAACGCATGATCCGAATCTTGGTCGATTCTGAAGACGGTGAACGCGTAAGAGTCAATTTACCGATGAGTTTGGTAAAATTAGGCCTCGACATCAACAATAAGCTGAATGTCGGAGGCAAGTCAATCGATCTCAACGGAATTGATTTAGGTCAGATCTTAGCTCAGATCGATGATGACCTCAATGGTGAATTGATCACCATTGATGGCAAAGATGGCGAGAAAGTAAGAATCATCGTAGATTAAAAGATGCCAAAGGCATCTTTTTTATTAGACAGACCACCTGTTCAACCCTATAATGAAGTTATGATCAGAAAAGCTCAAACAGAAGACTTAAAAGCCATTCAAGGCCTTTGTGCTGCAGACAGCAGCCGTTTGTTGTTTATCGATGGAGATATTGCCCAAAACGGTTTGCATACATCCTATCAAGACA
>CAZXTB010000214.1:0-2814 GCA_964643535.1 uncultured Erysipelotrichaceae bacterium
ACATCGTTATCTTCAAGTAAAATCAAAAGAAAACGCTGAACTCAGCGTTTTTTTTATGCCCTAATGAATTTCTTTCTAAATTTAAAGCGATTGTTAGGGTACTGATTAGGATTTTCTTTTTCATCGTTTTCAAAAATCTTCTAATAAGACATGATTTAAAAAAGCCATTGTGTCAAGACAATGGCTTTTAGTTGAATTAATTAAGTCTTGGTAAACTTTGAACGTAGAGTAAGAAGTCTCTATAATCCCCTATACTATCCGCTACCATAGGTTTATCTTTTCGATGGATCAAATGGTTGGTGATGAGATAGGTCTGTATCCCAACCACCTTCGCCACCATATCCTCTTGAGCATCATTTCCTACCATCAAACATTCTTCAGGTTTCTTTTTAATACCAGATAGGATCTCTTCAAAGAACTTAGGTTGAGGTTTACAGTAGTGATTGTCTTCAAATGAGGTCACATAACTAAAGTCTTCTCGATTCATACCTGTCCATGAGATACGTTTCTCTATCGCGATCTTTGGGAACAATGGATTGGTTGCGATCACTAAGGTATACCCCTTTTGTTTAAGAAGGGTTACTGCTTCTTTCATCTCTGTGCTTTCGATGACCGCAGCTTTTAGTTTATCAAAATCGGATTGATAGAAGATTTCGAATCGACGTTGCATCTCTGTAAGTTTCTCGTTGACCACATTTCCCAATGCGTTCATAAAGACCTCTTCATTGGTTCTTTCTGTTGTATCCATCATCATTACGATGGTGGCATCCCATATCAGCTTAAAAAAAGCTTCTGGTGGATACATATCCGTAAAGTGACTGGATAAGCCTCCAAAGTATATCTTCTCGAATTGTTCAGATGAGATGGGCAGTAAGGTCCCATCTAAATCAAAGAGGATCGTGTTGATCATAGTGACTCCTTATCTAGTAGTGTTTTCACATAAGTGGGCAAAGCGAAAGAACCACAGTGTAACTCAGGATTATAGTATTGGGTTTTTAGTCCAAGTTTTAACCATTCTTCAAAATTCACATCTACGATAGGATCATATTTCTTACTCGCAAAGCCAAACAACCAGTGACCTGAGGCATAAGTAGGGATAAAAGCTTGATAGACCCTGGTGATGGGAAAGGTTTCTTTTAAACGTTTATGAGCTCTCTGCATGTTTTTTTGATAGTGCTTATAGAATGGAGACTCGTGTTGATTGACTAAGATTCCATCTTCTTTTAATGCACTAAAACAATCTTGATAGAAAGCTTGGGTAAATAAGCCTTCACCGACACTAAAAGGATCTGTAGAGTCAACGATGATCAAATCATATTCATTCTTTTTAGAGGCCACGAAAGCCAAACCATCCATAAAGTACAGGTGGACTCTTGGATCATTAAATCCAGTGGTCGATTTAGGAAAGTATTGCTTACATACGGTAACGACTTCTTCATCGATCTCAATCATATCGATGTGTTGGATCGCTTTGTATCGACAAAGTTCTCTAACGCTTCCTCCGTCCCCTGCCCCGATTACCAAAATACGTTGAGCTTTGGGATGAACTGCCATAGGGACATGAACGATCATATCATGATAGATAAATTCATCTTTTTCTGTGATCATTAAATAATCATCTAAGGTAAAGAATCTTCCTAATTCATCATTCTCAAAGACTTCCAGTTTCTGGAATTTTGTTTGTGTAGAATACAGCGTCTTACTGACCTTAATCGAAAAATTGATCGTGTCAGAATGTTTTTCAGTGAACCATTTATCCATAAGTGCCTCTAGTCTTCATCATTCAAGTGATAAATATTGGTTCCGTTAAAGATCTCGGTCATTTCTTCCTTGATGTTGAGTTTTATTGCTTTCTTAATATGATCTTCTAAATCTTTAGGATTCTTCTTAAACAGATAATTATCCAGATCCATCTCTTTCAACATCATCTTGGTATGAAAGATGTTGGATTGAAACACATTCACATCAACGGCTTCATAGCGTTTAAGGGTCTCTTTATCAATGAAGTTTTGTATAGAACTAATGGCGTGATCGATGAAGAACTTCTTGCCTTCCACATTACGAGTAAAACCTCTTACGCGATAATCGATGGTTATAATGTCTGAATCAAAACTTCCAATCAAATAATCAAGCGCTTTTAAAGGCGATATCTTACCGCAAGTTGAGACATCGATATCGACTCTAAAGGTTGAGATTTGATTGTCTGGATGATACTCAGGATAAGTATGAACCGTCACATGGCTTTTATCTAAATGAGCCACTAAGGTTTCAGGTTGAATGATATCTTCGATGACAGCGATATTACAGGTCTTATCTAAAAGATGCCCCTCAATGGGTTCCTCACTGATCAACATGGTGACACTTGCGCCTTGAGGATCATAGTCTTGTTTAGCAATGTTTAAGACCGTTGCCCCTATGATGGAGGTAACCTCAGTTAAAATCTTGGTTAAACGGGTAGAATTGTATTGTTCATCGATGTAGACAAGATAATCTTTTCTTTCTTGTCTGGTCTCCGCATAACAGATGTCATAAATATTGAAACTTAAGGTTTTCGTTAAGTTATTGAATCCATACAAGGCAATTTTTTTCATGATTCTCCTTCACTCACTAAACAAGAAACATTATACGCTTTTCTTCATAAAGGATTCTTATTGAGCACTCGTTTCAATATAGGCTCTCACCATCATCACAAGCTCTTTTTCTTTTCTATACTTAAGTAATGTTTTCTCAAGGGTCCCTTGATCATAAGCAGACAAGATTTCAGCTTTGATCCCAATATCCCCCAGCGCATTCGCAAGAGCTCCTTTTAAGAGA
>CAZXTB010000215.1:0-2119 GCA_964643535.1 uncultured Erysipelotrichaceae bacterium
GATAACGCCATCAATCATGTTGGTTTAACCTTTCTACTGTTTCTTTGTACAGTTGGGTAATCTTTTCTACGGTCTCATCGATGCTTAAGAAACTGGTATCCAGTTCTATGGCATCATCTGCTTTTTTTAAAGGGGAATAAGTTCTTGTTGAATCTGCGATGTCTCTTGATCTAAGTTCTTCATAAACATCATCAAACGTTAATGAACTTCCCTTCTCATGAAATTCTTGGTGCCTACGTTTCGCCCTTTCAAGAAGAAATGCTACTTGAAATATCTTAAGTTCAGCGTTGGGTAATACCACTGTACCTATGTCTCGTCCATCCAAAATGAAGCCCTTCTTAAGGGTAATGTTTTGTTGGATGCTAACGAGTTTAGCTCTTACATTTTGAAGACGTGAAACAAGCGAAGAACCCCGATCACATTCAGGATTTCTAACCTCACGGCCAACCAATTGACCATCCATGATCAATTGACCATCCGACGTAAAATCAAAGGTCGTAGATTCAAGCATCTTAACGACGGAATCTTCATCTACTAGATCAATTCCATTCTTCAAGGCTTTATAAGCAGTAGCACGATACATTGAACCTGTATCGATATGAACATAATTTAAAATTTTAGCTAAACGTTTAGCAATGGTACTTTTTCCTGAAGCACTTGGTCCATCGATGGCGATATTGATCTTCATTAGAACCCTTGAGTCGAGTATATCCAATAGAATGCTAATCCTAGCATTACCATCAGTACAACGACTAGAATAAAGACAATAAAATTGAGCGTTTTAGATGAACTGTTTACAGATTGGCTCATTTCGAGAAGTTCTTTATCAACATCATCCAATTTCAATTTGATTTTAGCCGTCTCTTCATACATATTTCCGCTGTTTGGACGATTGAAGTCTTCTTTATATTCGATTCTTTCAACATCGAAGTCACTCCCAATGAGGCGTTTGATATCTTGAGTCATCTGATCTTCAACTTGAACATCTTCTTTTTCTTGAGATAAAACAGGTTGAGAGATCTTGTTGATGATGTTTAGATCAGTGTCTTCAGATGAGGAGTAACCTTTTTTAATATTATAGGATTTAACTTCATCGATGAATTCATTCAATAGATCATGATGAAATGCTGGATCTTCTTTCTGTTGAACGACCTCAGTACCTCGATCAGCCTCCCCTTTTGAGTGAAGGGCATTGTAGTCGGGCATTTTAGGACTGGTTTCAATGGTACTAAGTTCAGGATTAATACGATTTAGGCGATCAGCATAAGACGAAAGAACCGTAGAACTTACTTCGCTTTCGCGACTGTTTTCTACTTCTTGACGTAATTCGGCGTTTTTTCTGACACGTGAAAGATTTTCCATAAAAATACCTCTTCGCTATTATAACAAATTTATCCCTTCTTAGGAGGCTTGAACTAGAAATAGATGGGTCCTACCATCAAAAAACCGCTTGTTTAGGCGGTTTTTCATTGTGGAAAACTTATTTGAAGTATCTTGTAAACAAGGTTTTTAAAGGATTATAGAGGGCATAGGCAGCAATCGTAATCAGTGTTCCTTTAAATAAATTGAAGGGTGTTACAGAAATTATCCCTGCTATTTTTACAGAATGGTCTGTCATTCCATAAAGAGGGAAAGCAAAGTAATAGTTAACAAATCCCATGACGATGGTCGCTACTATCGTACCTACGATGAAACTGGGCAAGAACCTAAGTATCGTTTTAGGCGTTGACCATTGTTTGAATTTACTTCTAACCATCCACGCAAAGAGTGATACAGGCAAAATGAATCCCGTCCCATAGAAGAAATTCGCGATTTCTCCTGAGAAATTAGGATCTTTAGGACTAAATATTCCATGAAGAAGGTTTTTAACCAACTCTACAATAATCGCAGGTACTGGACCTACAAATATACCAATAAACAATGATGGGATATCGCTGGGATCGATTTTTAAGTAAGCTGGAAATAAAGCTGGTATTGGAAATTCAAAGAACATCAACAGATAAGATAAAGCAATCATCATACTAATCAACGTCAATAATCGAAGGTTGTTTTTCATTTTTTTCTCCTTTCAACAAAAAACCCCAGAATAATCCCAGGGCTCAACATCAAAAGTGATATT
>CAZXTB010000215.1:2129-2792 GCA_964643535.1 uncultured Erysipelotrichaceae bacterium
CTTTACTGTCGCCACCGGAATCAAACCGGTTCATGCCCTTAGGCTCGCGGGGTATACCGCCGGTAGGGAATCGCACCCTGCCCTGAAGATAGTTATAGTTTAGCGTATAAGATAGTTTTTGTAAAGTGGCTTATGCTCTGCCAGCGTATTTACCATCAACCGTATTAACGATGATCATTTCGCCTTCAGCAATAAACATAGGAACTTTAAGTTCTAAGCCTGTTTCTAAAACTGCATTTTTCATAGCGCTGGTCGCTGTATCTCCACGAACGGCTGGTTCTGTTGTACTGATCTGCAATGTAACTTTATCAGGTAATACAACGCCTAGGATCTCGCCTTCGTATGAAACGATATTCACATTGTCATTAGGTTTTAGGAAAGGCATCTCTTTTTCAAGATAGCTTTTCTGAATCTCGATTTGATCATAGGTGCTGGTGTTCATGAAGCATAAAGCATCTCCACTATCATAAAGATATTGCATCTCATTCTTATCGATATGAGCTGCTTCGACTTTATCCCCACCTGTAAAAGTGATTTCATTGATGACGCCTGTTCTTAGATTCTTTACTTTGGATTTGATAATCATCCCACGCATAGCAGTCTTATTGTGCTGTGTGTCGAGGACGGTGAAAATATTGTCTTCATATACAAAGGTAATTCCTG
>CAZXTB010000216.1:0-1784 GCA_964643535.1 uncultured Erysipelotrichaceae bacterium
CATTTGTTCAACGATGGCTACTTTATGCCCATTGTTGACAAGTTTTTGGATATAGCCTGATACTGCATGATAAGGGACCCCACACATAGGAGCTCGTCCTTGTTCACCGGCTGCTCTGCCGGTTAAGACAAGATCCAGTTCGTAGGAAGCAATCTTAGCATCTTCAAAGAAGAGCTCATAGAAGTCCCCTAGTCTAAACATGACCAAAGCATCTTGGTATTCTTTTTTGACATCCATGTATTGTTTAAGCATGGGTGTTAGTTTTTCCATGGGGTACCTCACTTAACAAAACAAAGTGCTTAAGCACTTTGTTGATAGGACAATTCTTTGAGTCTGTGCTGGATGTCCATCCATAGGATGTGACTACAAGCCCCGTAGGTCAATGAATAACCTGCTTTAGATTCAACGATACGGGTGATGTAATGATGCTTTATCTTATGGAAATCAACAACGTCTCGATTATGAACTTGAACGGTAAGGTTAAATACACTGGAGTTGATCAACTTTAAGTTTTCTAAACCACCTAAACAATCTAAGAGTTCCTCAACCATACTATCTTTTTCATTTACGGTAATGAAGTTTACGGCTACTTTACGATAGTAATAGGTACTGACTGCCAGATAACATAAGCCACTTACCACACCTACAAGTAAGATCACCAATAGTGATTTCTGTAAGGCAGGATTACGTAAATAGATCAATAGATCAAAGATACTACCAGGCGTAGCCCCTATAACACTTCCTGTATAAGCATAGCCTATTTGAACCTTAAGTGCCGCAAACAAGGCATATAATGCGCCTGTAAAGCCCAAATGGAAGACATACAATAAAGGAGCAGAAAACAAGAGAAAGAGTTCTATTGGAAGTAAGGTCCCAAACATAACCGAAGCTAGTACCGCCACAAAGATGAAGCCTCTTATCTTACGCTTTTCCATCTTATCGGTATAGGTTTGATAGATTGAAACCAAATAAGCAGGCATACAGAAGATGTTTAAGACATAGTAAGGAGTAATCAGTTTACCACTTCCTAAATTAAACAAACTGCTTTTGATTTGGCCTGTCCACATCCCAACATCGCCTAAGTGGTAGATCCCAAAGGCATCCGACCAAGAACCTCCTAATTCCCCAAACCAGAATAATTTACGGGTCCATAGTTGAAGACCTAGGGTTTCAGTGATTCGATCCAATACTCCATAAATCGATAGATTGATTGGATTATTAAGATCATGAGCGATAAAGTTATAGATCGACATCATCACTTGAACCAAATAAGGCCAAGTAAATGAAACGACTATGCCTCCCAATACAGCGAAGACAATACTCCAAATGATCAAAGAAGTTTGTCGATCAACAAAGTTCCATAAACTATAAGCGGAACGACCTCGTGTAATTCTATAGGCAAAGCGGGTCGTATAGAACACAATCATTGTCCCAATCAAGCCTGTATAAAGCGGATTGACAATACTGACCGAACTACTTCCTAAACTGGCTAGATCCACAGGTCCCATTGGAGCTCTGAAAATAACAGAAACCAAAACATCGGTATTTATAAACATCGTAACGATGTGTAAGGTAAAGTAAGCAATCAAAGCCGCTACCGTGATCATAGGATCATCATCTCTTCGATCAACCGTTCTCATCAAGAAAATCAACGGGAACATTAGGATAATCGATGAGGCTATCGTTCTCATCACTTCTGCGCTTAAACTAACAAGGTCTTGAGATCCAACCAAGGTAACAAAATTAGGATTAAGTATCATCGATCCTAGCCCCAACATAATCGT
>CAZXTB010000216.1:1794-2790 GCA_964643535.1 uncultured Erysipelotrichaceae bacterium
CGGGAAAGCACCAATGATGGATGAAGCAATATATTTAAGGATCCGAGCCCCAGAACTAAGAGGCTCTACAGATCCGACCAAAGTTACAAAATTAGGATTGAGAATCAACGCGCTAAAACCAAGCATGATTGATGCTATAAAAATAACCTTTATGGGAAAGCTGGTGATCTCAATGTAACTGCGCCATCTTCTCATGGGAATACCTCCTTTCTATGATAACATTATAGTGTCAACTGTTCAACGAAAGACAGTACCGCATGACCTCTAAACTACAACGACCCAATAAAATCAAATTCCATCCCGACTATACCCTGATTCTGTTGCTGAGTGTGCTAAGTGCACTCAGTCTTTTAGCGATCTATGGGGCCTTACCTTTACTTCCAACCTGGCATAGTGGTATTGATTTGATCATAAAACAGGTGGTTTGGATCTTGATTTCGATTGTACTTTTAGTGGTTTTGATTATTTTAGGGGTTGATCGTTTATTTACCGGAATCAAGGTTGCTTATTGGGTCTTGATGGGTTTACTTATGATCTTATTGGTCGATAAGTTTCTCATCGATCTGCCTTTTATTGCGCCTGTCAACGGAACGACAGCTTGGTTTATCATTCCGGGTTTAGGTACGATTCAACCCAGCGAATTTATGAAGATCGTGTTGTTGATCCTCTCAGCGAATCTCATTCATGAACACAACGAAAACAAACTAGAGTCAAGTTATAAGGATGACATTAAACTTTTCCTCAGTATCGCTAAATATGCTTTACCGGCTTTGTTTCTGATTGTTGCCCAGCCGGATACAGGCATCCCTATTGTCATCACCATCGGAATCATGGTCATGTTGGCGATCAGTGGGATACGGAAAGAATGGATCATAGGGACCGCTGTTTTTCTTTTTGTTTTTGTATCCTTAGGTCTTTATCTATTTATGAATTTTGAAGATGTTTTGAGCAAGTATGCTATGGGCCCTGGTATGGGAACCCCTGGTATGGCAGGAG
>CAZXTB010000217.1:0-2785 GCA_964643535.1 uncultured Erysipelotrichaceae bacterium
AGCTCCTAAATTTAGAATCATTATGAAGAATAAGCCTTTGTTGATCCTTCAACTTAGTCGAGTTATGGGAGCCTTTAGAATGGTTATTGCGACTGCAGGACTCTATTTCGCCAATAAGAACTTAGCCGATCCAAATCAATATACGATCTTAGGTGGAACACTCATCGCAGCCATGATTTTCTCGATGTTCTTCGCCCCTAGACTTGTTCATATGTGGGGTAAGAAAATGACCTACATCAATACTTTAGCCCTGGGCTTTGTCTCTCATATTCTCTTGTTTATCTTAGGTTATGGAAATCTTACGATCGTGTTTGGGCTCTTGTTTATCTGTGGGATATCCTTAGGCATCAACGATGTGGTTACCTATTCCATCGTTGGCGATACCGTGGATTATCTTGAACACAAGACAGGTAAACGTGCTGAAGGGATCGTATTCTCACTGAATACCTTCACAACCATTCTTCAAAGTGCGATGGGTTTAGCTTTCATTGGGATCGTATTGGCCTTTGTCGGATATCAAGGCGATGTGGTTGCTCAGACCCCATTAGCGTATGCAGGTATCTTCTCACTGCTTTCCCTATTCCCTGCCATTTCTTGTGTCTTAAGCATCATCCCGATGTTGTTCTATAAATTCACCAAAGAAGAACACGATCACATCCTCGCTGAACTTCATCCAGTAAAATAAAGTTAAAAAAGGCATCGAATGATGCCTTTAGTTTGCGTTTTTTAGTAAGACCAAATGAGCGAAATGAGATAGACCGGCTTGTTCAACTGAGGCAACCACATGATCTACTTCCTCTTGAAGCGAAACTCTCGCATTGGCTAAGGTCGCTGATAATCCTGCAGCCCTAAGCATATGTCGATCATTTTCCCCATCACCGATCGCGGCGACTTCTTCTTTTCTTAGATGAAGTTCTTTCATGACCACTGCGACACCTGTGGCTTTTGTGATGCCTAAAGGCATCACATCGAGAAAGGTTCCACCTCCTCTGATTAAGCTATAATCGTTTTGATAAAGCTTGGTAAACTCATTAAAAGGCGCTTCATCCCCATGAAACCATCCTGTTACTTCTACTTTATTGGCTGCTTCATAAAGATAAGAACTGAGATCATCATGCTGTTCTACTTGTAGACCTATGACATCTCGATCATAACTGATGGCTTCATCGGCTACCGTATAGGCAAGTAAATTCCCTTGTTGAATGGAAGCATGAATGCCTAAACGTTTGATATGATCTGCCATTTCTTTTAGTTTATCTAAGGTAATCAGTTCATTGGATAGGATTCTACCATCACTAAGGGACTTCACATAAGCTCCATTGGAGGCAATAAGATAACCCCCATAGTGATCTAACTGAAGTTCTTTAGACAATTCAACCATTCCACTATTGATGCGTCCCGAGGCCAAAGCCACAATGACCCCTGCTTTCTGTAAAGCTAAGATGGCTTCTAGATTGGCTTGCGGTAATCCTACGTTTTTGTTTAGGAGCGTGTTGTCGATGTCACATACGAAAAGTTTTATCATTTAAATATTCTATCATTCTAATGGGATGAATGGGTGTGGTTTGTTATAATGATGACATGAACTTACCCAATGCCCTGTTTTTTGATATCGATGGAACCTTATTGGACACCACTACCCATCAAATCCCTGAATCTGCTTTAGATGCTCTCAATACATTAAACGACCAAGGTTATTCAATCTGTATCGCAACGGGAAGAAACATTAAGATGTTTCGGACCTTAAAATTAGAAGGTCTTGTGAAATGGAAATACCTTATCTTAAACAATGGTCATGTGATCATGGACGGAGACTATAAGATCTTACGTCAACATACCCATGATCCAAAAATCGTAAGGGAACTGATTGAACGCTGTCATCGTTTAGACATGCCTGTCTTTCTGAGTGGACCCAATGGAGATATGTTGAGCATGAAGGCCAATGCCTATGTAGAGATTTCTCATCGATACTTCAAAGAGCCCATCCCTGAAGTCAAAGACTACGAAGATGAACCCATCGATCAAATCTTGATTTATGAGAAAGAAGATTTTGATTGGCAACTATTTAGTGATATACAAGGTCTAGAGATTAGAGCGACGACAACCACTTCCGCCGATGTGTTAAAGGCCGGGGTATCTAAACATCATAGTATTTTAGATCTCTTAGAAAGCACAGGTCATTCTGATTACTACATCGCCTTTGGAGATTCTATGAATGATTATGATATGCTTCAACATGCCCCCATCAGTGTCGCCATGGCCAATGGTGTAGACGCCGTAAAAAAAATAGCCCATTATGTGGCATCCCCAGTCGATGAAGACGGGATTGCCAAGATGCTAAGTCAGCTGGGCTATCTTATAGATTAGTCGTGTATGAGTTCTAAAACAGCTTTAGCGGTCAATTCAAGGTGGTTATCCACCTTTTCTTTTAGGCCTAGACCAGTATAGATCTCTCCTGTTTTAACTTTATACTCATCTAAAGCTTTAAAGTAATATTCGATCAATGGATCGCATAGTTTTTGATCTTGCATAGGTCCAAAAGGATTGGCGAAATAGGTCGTAGAAAGACCTGTCTCATGGGTCGTCGCCATGGCCATACGTTTACCTTCGATGAAGACTTGTTTGATGTCTGAAGCGGTATTGACCACCAAGAGCCCTGTCTTATCGACATAGTTATTGGCATAGAAGAAGTAATCTACACGATGACTCTTAACGATTTCTTTATAGGTATTGACCGGAATAACAACGCGAGCGTTGACGGTCGATTCAGGGTTCATAAAGATCG
>CAZXTB010000218.1:0-2735 GCA_964643535.1 uncultured Erysipelotrichaceae bacterium
GAACTCCTTATTAGAATGATCTAATAGGTCAATTAAATGCGGACGTCTTTCGCCATAAAATGACAAGGCATACTCATAATTATCTTTACCTATGATATCGACTGAGGAGACACCTGTCATCGTCTCCATGGCTTTGTTCCAAATGGTGACTTGATGATTGGAGTTCAAGGCGAAAGTAGCATCTGGGAGGAATTCTATAACATCGCCTAATTTAGTATTACTTTGGTCTAAAAGCGCTTTGGTTCTTTTTTGAACGATCAATAATCCCAATTGTCGCGTATATAAGATGGCTTCATCGTGGTGAATAAACTCATCATTTTTGTCCATGATGATCATAAAATCACCTAGTAATACATTGTTTCGAGTGATCGTAACGATGTAAGAAGAACCTAAATTGAAAAGTTTTACTAAAAGATCCGCGTTGAATTTAGATAACTTACTTCCAACCAAATCA
Organism: uncultured Erysipelotrichaceae bacterium; assembly: GCA_964643535.1. Taxonomy (GTDB): domain Bacteria; phylum Bacillota_I; class Bacilli_A; order Erysipelotrichales; family Erysipelotrichaceae; genus UBA2212. The sequence goes on from CAZXTB010000218.1 coordinate 455, forward strand.
TAAATCGTACATTGAGTAATGTATCTGTTTTTGATGAAGACTTCTCTTTCAATATCACGTGGCCACTTACTGTTACATAGATTAAAACCAAATAATTCCCCTGCCTTCGTTATGCCAGAGTTACTGCCCGATATCGCAACTGTCGTAAAACTTCCGCCTTCTAAATCATGAAGGTTAAAAATACAATATTTGGCCTCAACCAGTTCTAAGAACACATCGCAGATTCTTTGATAATCAAGACTCGAATCATTCATCTGCAAAAATTCTTCTGAGATTTTCGCAAATTTACTTAGGACCGATTCTGATGTCACAATTTGATTGGGTTTCATTTTTCACCTTTGAAGAAACATCTATCTTTAGCTCATTGCTTTCTTGTTTCTAAAAAACCAAAACATTAAGCTTATACGAAATTATCAACCACCAAAGCAGCAAACAAAGGTACCAGCTCAGGATCAAATTGAGTCCCTGCTCCCTTTTTGATTTCAGCTAAGGTATATTCTTTAGAATAGGCTTTTCGATAAGCACGATCAGAGATCATCGCATCATAGGTATCGGCTAAAGCTATGATTCTTGCGACGATTGAAATCTCGTCTCCTTTAAGTCCTTTAGGATAACCTGTCCCATCCCATCGTTCGTGATGTTGAAGGACATCTTCTGAGATGATACTAAAATCACTGGAGGCATTTAAAATACGATAGCCGATGTCTGGATGCTTTTTGATTTCTTGCCAATCTTGATCAGAAAGCTTGGATTGATTGTTTAGTATGGTCTCACTGACACCGATCTTACCGATGTCATGCATAAGTCCTGCTGTTTGGATTCGTTTAACCTCGTCTTTAGAAAGACCTACTTTAATGGCTAAGGTCTTACTGATGAAACTGACTCGATCAGAGTGATATTTTTCTCGTTGATTCTTCTCAAACAAGGCATTCATGATGAGCTCTATCGTATTGTGTCTCATACTGGCACTTTCATAAGACTTGAGTTTATACATATGGTTTTCTGCGTTGATGACCACTTGAAGAATATCTTGACTTGCTTCTGTTTTCGCGTCAAAGCCATAAGATACAGAAAAATCTAAGATGTCATTTTTTTGATTCGCACAGGTTTTCTTTATTCGATCGATGATGTTTTCAGCTTCTCCTAAACTGGTATTGGGAAGAATCATAGCGAATTCATCTCCACCTAAACGAGCGATGATGTCATCTGATCTAAATGTAAGCTTAAAGATTTGAGCCAATTGGATCAGTAACTGATCTCCATAGTAATGACCATAAGAATCATTGATCAACTTCAATCCATTCACATCCGCCATAATAACCGATAAGGGATAATTACGTTGTGTATCTAGTCTCATCAGTTCATCATCAAAGAATCTTCGATTATAAAGTCCAGTCAAGATATCATGATTTCCTAGAAAGATAATTTCTTTTTCTTTCTTGATACGAGCCTCTACTTCACGAGATAGTTGAAGACGATGTTTGGCCATATCAGAGAGATACTTCGCATTTAAGTATAAGAAATCACCTAGCTTTTCGAATTGAGCTAAGCTCATTCTTTTAACCCCTGGCAACATTTTTCTATATTCTTCTTTATCGATCCCAACCACATCTGCATACTCCAACAACTCTTCATCACTGACCCCATCGATGATGACTTGACCGATTAACCAACTACAGATGAGTTGATCTTCTACTATGATGCTTGCGCCAGCATCATAAAGTTGTCCACTTAAGCATTGCTTACTGTTGATTCGCTCTATTCCAGATCCAATCGTCATATCTGATATTTGACAATTGATCAATCCTTGTTCAGTTTTCCGAATGGCATTACACAGATCACAGAATCCACTGGGTTTAGTAATAGGAACCCCTTTAGAATTAACGATTAAGGAAGCAACGCCTGTGGCTGCAGAAAAAGCATCTTGGATCTTTTGCATTTCCTCAATCTCAAAAAGATCTTCAAATTTCATAAGATTTAGTTTGTTAATAAAGGGTTCCATAGATCTCCGTTTCATGTCGAGTTCTGTTTATCTAAAAATCAAAGCGACATTTTTTCTTTCTTTAGTTTCTTCTGTTCATATAGTTTCGCATCTGCGCACTTAATCATCTCACCCAGACTTTTTGCTTCAGTAGGAAACTGAGCTACACCAAAACTAAATCCAAGAGGAATTTTTATTCCATCCACATTCCACTGCTCTTCAATTAACTTATTTTCCACCATCTTGAATTTTTCATTTAATTTCTGTGTATCCGTAGCAAAACAGATTCCGATAAACTCA
>CAZXTB010000219.1:0-2684 GCA_964643535.1 uncultured Erysipelotrichaceae bacterium
CTTAGAAAATCTGCTTGATTTTCATATTCTATGCCTTCCGCAATGACCAATAAATGTATCGAATGGGCTAAATCGATGATGGTGGTGATCACAGAATCAATCTCCTGTGAACTATGAATCTTTTGAGTGAATCCTCGATCGATCTTGATTAAATCGATGGGTAAAGAAACCAGATAAGTCAACGATGAATATCCTTTCCCAAAATCATCCAAGAGGATCTTTATCCCATAACCACTTAATAGACGCAAGCTCGCTAGTGCAGCTTCTTGATGCTCAATCAAGGATGTTTCGGTAATCTCAATTTCTACTTCCCCAGCTTTAATGTCATACCTCTTCATCAATTGAATAACCTGTTCAATAAACACATCGTTGGTTAATCCTTTTGAAGATAAATTGATGGCGATGGGAATATGACGATTTCTAATCTGTCTCCAAGCGACGATCTGTTTAAAGACTTCTTCAAATACCCACAGTTCAATTTTTCCAATCAAACCTGAAGTTTCCGCCAATGGAATAAACAAATCAGGAGATACCAATTCTTTACCGTAAGGTCGCCATCTCAACAGCGCTTCAAGGGAGATGATCTCTTTCGTTTTCAAATCATAAATAGGTTGATACATCATAAACAATTCATTCTTATCAACGGCTTTACGTAAGGTACTGGTTAAATCGATTTTTTGCAGATGAGCATGATGTAGTTCATCCGAGAAAAAGACGAAAGTATTTTTACCTTTGTTTTTAGCATCAAACATCGCTTCATCGGCACATTGCATCAATTCATCAAATCCTTTATCGTCTTTTGGATATTAAGCTAAACCGATGCACGCACTGACCTCGATTTGTCTTTTCTCGATGGCTTTGATGGATCCTAAGACAGTATAGGTAGATTCTATGAATTTTAAGAGACGCTCTTGTTCAACGGTTTCGATTAGAAAACCAAACCCATCTCCCCCTAGATTAGCGAGATAGGTATGATCTGTTAGCTTTTTAGTAATGCTTCTAGAAATCTCCATCAACAATTTATCACCGATCGCATATCCATAGAAATCATTGATGTTTTTAAAATCATCGATGTCTAGATACATTAACGTAAAAGAAGTATTAGGATTATTCTCGATATGCTTTTGAACTTCTAATCTAAAACCATGCCAATTCAATAAGCCCGTTAATCGATCATAATAAGCGATCTTCTTAAGTTCCTCTTGATGATTGATAAATAGACTAATGTCTGTATGTGATCCTGCGACTTTCATGATCTTGCCTGTTTCACTGATTTGAGCAGAACCTTTGGTTCTGATCCAAGCAATCGAATTGTCTTTTCGATGAACACGATAAGAAACAAGAAAGCTTTCGGAAGGCACATCGGAGAAGGCTGCCACATAATCAATAAACATAGTTCTATCTTTTTCAACGATAAACGCAATCCAGTCTTCTAAATTCTTTAATTTGAGTTCATCTTTAGAATATCCCATATTGATCAAAAGCGTATCCGACATAAAATAACGTTCACTTAAGCCATCATATTCCCAAATGGAATCCGAGGATCCTTTTACAGCCAATTCAAAACGTTTCTCAGATTCGAGTGTTTTATCAAATTGTTTCTTTAGTTCATCGTTAGAAGTGATCAATCTTTGTTTAGCTTCTTCATATAATTTTAAAGTTCTTTGAACCAAGGCAAAAATAAAGGCAGCCGTCAGCGTAACGTAAAAACCACCCTTATAGGTTTGAAGCTGATTATAAAGTTCATAATTCCCCCCCACCATCAGTCCTAATAAACGATCTGTGGTCAATATCCATAGGACACCATAAGCTAAATAAATCAAGGAGATACGAAAAGCTGACCATTTAGGTGTTAATTTTTTTGGAGTAAAAATTTTCCTTATAAACTCTTTAATACTCATACATTTATTATACGCTATATTGTCTTTAACTCAATTTATAATAAAAATGGATCCTGAGATCCATTTAGCTTATGATTTATCGAGATTTCTATCCTTTTTGATGATGCGTACTTTTTCTATGACCTTATCTTCTGCCTTTAAGATCTTAAATCTAATATCACGATAAGTGATCTCAACCGTCTCATTGTCTTCTGGGATATGACCGAGCAGTCCTGTTAAGAAGCCACTTAAGGTATCATAGTCTTCAAGTTCATCCATGGGTAAGTTGAGCTCACATTCCTCATCGAGGTCTTCTAGATCGATGGATCCATCGACATCAAAGGTATAATGATTCAACGCAACGATTTGTTTCTCTTCTTCATCGTATTCATCAAAGATATTCCCTACGATCTCTTCGATCAGATCTTCGATCGTAATGATCCCAGCGGTTCCCCCATACTCATCGATGACGACCGCAATATGGACTTTACGTTTTTGGAGTTCTCTAAACAATTCATCCGTTTTCTTAGATTCAGGAACGAAGTAAGGTTCTCTTAAAAGCGATTTTAAATTGAAATTAATGATTTGTTGATGCTCAATGAATTGAAGGAGATCTTTGACGTGTAATATCCCTATGATGTCATCGATGGTTTCCTCATAGACAGGAAAACGAGTATATTGTTCCTCAAAGACGATCTTTTTGACTTCATCGAAAGAGGCGTTGACTTCAATCCCAGACACATCGGTTCTATGGGTCATGATGTCAGATACATTGATGTTATCGAATTCAAAAATGTTGTTGAT
>CAZXTB010000220.1:0-2684 GCA_964643535.1 uncultured Erysipelotrichaceae bacterium
CTTAGAGTGGTTGTCTTACCTGCCCCATTGGCGCCAAGTAGCGCAACGATGGTTCCTTCTTCGACATCGATACTGATGCCTTTTAAGGCTTCAACGGCTCCATAATTCACTTTGAGATTGGTGATCTTTAAGGCAAGTTTACTCATACCTGATCCTCCTGTGTCCCTAAGTAAGCCACTTGTACATCTTTATTCAACTTGATTTCTTTTGGAGATCCTTTCGCAAGGAACTTCCCAAAGTTGATCGCACAGATGGTATCACAGACATCCATAACCAAACGCATGTCATGTTCAACCAAGAGCACTGCACAGTTGTATTCATTGCGGATGGTTCTAATGACATCCGCTAGACCTAAGGTTTCTACGTCGTTGAGTCCAGCTGCAGGTTCATCTAAGATGATCAAGCGAGGAGCACACATTAAGGTACGAGCCAATTCTACTTTCTTCAAGATCCCATAAGGTTGTCCTCCGACAGGCCACATGGCTTTATCGGCGATCCCTAGAAAGGTAAGGATCTTCATGGCTTCTAAACGTAAGCTTTCTTCTTCTTTTTTAGCTTTTTTAGTTTTAATCATAGCCCCAAAGAGGCCTGTCTTATAGTCGATGTGAGCACCGACTAAGACATTGTCTAGGATACTGAGTTCACGGATCAATTCTACGTTTTGGAAGGTTCTAACCAATCCTAAACCGATGATCTCATGAACCGCATGTTCATTAAGCTCTACGGTTACATCCTTTTTACTTAAGAATCGAATGGAACCATGATTGGGTTTATAGAACTGAGTGATACAATTGAAGGCTGTTGTCTTACCTGCCCCATTGGGGCCAATCAATCCGAAGATTTCTTTTTCTTTGATTTGAAAGGATAGATTATCGACAGCCTTGATACCTCCAAAGGAGATGGAAAGGTTCTCAATCGACAATATGATGCCTTTTTCTAAAGTTTGAACATGACTCATACCGTCTTACCTCTACTTTTCTTAAACAACTTCACGATGGCATCTTTCCCATCGTTGAAGACCTTGATCAAGCCCGAAGGATAATACAAGATAACGACGATGATTAAGATCCCATTGATGATGTAGGCAAAGTTAGGAATCTTTCCGAAATACGGGATCTGTTTTAAGACCAGATCAGGTACCGCAAAGACCACCAGTGATCCTACGAAAGTCCCTATAATGCTTCTTACGCCACCGATGATGATGACCGCTAAGATGTTTAGGGATAAGCCTAAATTCCATTTAGAAGGCTCTACATACTTAATGAAATGCGCATATAGGATACCAGCGGTACTGGTCAAGGCTGTCGCTAAAGCGAAAGCCAACAAGCGATACTTTAGAAGATTGATTCCCATCGCTTGAGCTGCTGCTTCTGAGCCTCTCATAGCGTTTAAGGCACGTCCTACATGACTGTTGATCAAGTTATGGATCAAGATCATGATGACCACCATAAATACCACCAATAATAAATAAGTCATTGTGGTATCCAGTTTGAAGAATCCAAAGAAGGTAGGATATCTAACGGACTTGCCTGAGAATCCATTGGTGATGAATTCAAATTCAGCGAAAGTCTTTCTAAAGATTTCAGAGACTGCTAGTGTCGCTATGGCCAGATAGAGTCCTTCAATACGCAAGGAGATCAAACCAACCAAAACAGAAATCGCTACTGGAATCGCAATCGATACGATCAAAGTCAATTCAAAGGGCATCTTTAGATTCATGGTCATATAGGCTGAGATATACGCAGCCAAGCCCATAAATCCAGCTGTTCCCAGTGAGATCAAACCTGACCACCCTAAGAGAAGATTAAGTCCTAAAGAGACAATCGTATAGATCATTACGACCCCAACCAAAGTCACATAAGAACTCTTTAACACATCGAAATAAACCAAGGAAGGTATCATCGCTAAGACAAGACCCAATAGAATATATTTTGTATAAGGATAAGCTTTTATTTGAGCAAGTAGTTTTTTCATAACTAGACCTTTTTAATGACTTTCTTGCCAATTAATCCATGAGGTCTAAAGACGATGAAGATCAAGATACTGATGTACAGTAACTGATCACCCCAAACAGAAGAGATATAGTAGACAAACAGGTTCTTAACGATCCCAATGATGTAGGCCCCTAAGACGGGTCCATAGAAAGTTTGGAAGCCTCCTAAGACACAGGCAATCAAGGCATTCAATTGAACAGAGTCCATTAAGTTAGGCGTTACTGTCGTCGTAGGCGCATTCATAACCCCAGCGATGACCCCTAAACCTGCCGCAATGGCCCAAGCAGCCATGGTGACTTTTCGAGTAGGAACCCCCATCATACGAGCAACAACATCGTTACTGGCTGTGGTTCTAACCGCAAGGCCCCATTTTGTTTTCTGCAGGATATAGAATAAGACAAACATCAAGATCAAACCGAAGCTGATGTTGAAGAGTCCATTATACGAGATCTTTGCGCCTAAGAAGGCAATTTCTCCAGAGTTGAAGAATTTAGGTAAGTTCAGTGGTTCTACCCCAAAGAAGAGTGGAATGACCCCAACGAATACCATGATCAGACCTAAAGTCATGATCTGTTTGGCTACCGGAGAGACTTTTTTGGTACGTCTTATGATAAAGAAATCTACCAGGAATCCTGATAAGAAAGCACTGAAGATCCCACCTATTAAAGCCATCCACAAAGGCATATCAAA
>CAZXTB010000221.1:0-2674 GCA_964643535.1 uncultured Erysipelotrichaceae bacterium
GTACTTTGGATGAAGAGCTGTGTCGTGCTTGGAATATCCCAATGAACATGTTGCCTGAAATCGTCGATACAAGCTCGGTCGTGGGCGAAGTCGATCCTTCTTTTTTTGGAGCTAAGATTCCTATAGCGGCTTTAGTAGGAGATCAACAGGCAGCCTTGTTTGGACAACTATGCTTATCCGAAGGGGATGTTAAAAATACCTATGGGACTGGCTGTTTTATGCTGATGAATACCGGGAAAAATCGTATCCAATCTAAACACGGATTATTGAGTACGGTAGCTTGGCGCTTTAAAGGTGAAACGATTTATGCTTTAGAAGGCAGTGTTTTCGTGGCGGGTTCTGCCATTTCCTGGTTAAAGGATGGATTGGGTTTGATTCGTCGATCTGAAGAAACAGAAAGTGTCAGTAAGCAACTTAAAGACACCAATGGGGTCATTGTCGTACCTACTTTTGTCGGTTTGGGAGCCCCTTATTGGAATTCAGAAGTTCAAGGGGCTATGTTTGGATTAACCCGAGGTACTACTGACCAACATATCATCAGAGCCACTTTAGAATCCATCGCTTTTCAAAGCAGTGATGTGATCTTGGCCATGCAGAAAGATGCTCATCAACCCATTAAGAAACTTAAAGTCGATGGGGGGGTATCACGTAATGATTTCCTAATGCAGTTTCAAGCGGATATTCTTCATACAGAAGTTGTTCGTCCTTTGATTTCTGAAACAACAGCCTTAGGCGCAGCCATGTTGGCTGGCTTAGCCATTGGGGTCTATAAGAATACGTCAGATTTATCAAAGATATGGAAAGCTTCGTTTACCTTTAAACCGATGATGGAAGAAGCTTTGCGTAAAGAAAAACTTTGTCGCTGGAAAATGGCCATCGAAGCCGTTACGGCGTTCAAAACAGATAATCATGAACGTTAAACTCGAAGTCTGTTGTGGATCTGTAGAAGATTGCCTTATCGCTGAAAAAGTAGGAGCCAATCGAATTGAACTCAATTCTGGATTAGAATTGGGAGGTTTGACCCCGTCTTTAGCTTTGTTTGAAATGGCTCGTTCTAAAGTAAAATTGCCCATCATGGTGATGATTAGACCTCATAATGGAGCCTATGATTATGGTGATCTTGACTTCGAAGTGATGAAGAAAGATGCGGAGATCTTACTTAAGGCAGGTGCTGATGGGATTGTCTTTGGTTTATTAAGCTCTGATCGAAAAATCGATGAGAAACGCGTTAAGATCTTGGTTGATTTGGCCAGAGGAAAAGAAACGGTCTTTCATAAAGCCATCGATGAAGTGAAAGATATCGAAGAGGGCTGTGAGGCTTTGATTCGTTGTGGGGTAACACGAACCTTAATAGGGGGAGGTTTAGGGAAAATCGATGATCATCTTGATTTCCTAGGAGAACTTCAAACTAAAGTAGGGCATCGACTACAACTACTTCCAGGAGGAGGAGTTCATAAAGGCAATCTGCTTCATATTTTAGATAAGACGCATGTTTCTCAAGTTCATATGACAGGAAAAAGACTAGAAATCAATCCTACGACGAAAACGGTTCATATGGTCGCCGATGAGAATACCTTAAGAGAAGTCCTTCAATTGATTCGATAAACAGCGAAAGCTGTTTTAGTTTTTAGTCGTAGTGGTGTAAAATAAAACCAAGGATTGGGTCACTTTATGAAAAAAATAATATCGCTATTGCTTATGGTTCTCTTTATTTTAAGTGGATGTACAAAAAACATCATCATCAATGAAGATCCTTATCTAAGTGATAATAAGGGGAAACTACCAGAAGGTCGCTATGAGATCAATACGCATCCTTATTATGGGGTAGGTTTGATTTTTGATTTATCAGATGAGATCGAATTTAAGGATCTAGATGTCTATATCGTTCATAGTGAAATGGAATTGGCTTTATTGATGGCCATCCATATCGATGAATTGGCCTATGATTTCTACTATGTGGAAGATCGAGAACTCGACTATGAGAAGATATGGCCTTATTTAACGGCTTTGTTGGTGAATGAAGTCGAGATCGAAGATGGTTATGTTGATCTACCAAAAGAGAACCCTACGAATACTTTCTACTCCTATACCTTTACCTACAATATGGATAAAACACATAAAGTTGAGAATGCGATCGATGAATGGACCTATGAGTATAAAAGCAGCTACTTCTCAGATCACGATAAAGCCGAATACAGCTTGATGGACATGTTGGAAGCTGTGGTCTATGATGATGCTGCCCTTAACGATGAAGAACGCACTGATGATGGTTATACGGCTTTAGGCGTATTTCAAGATGGACAAGCTGTATGCAATGGCTATTCTCAAGCCTATATGGGGATCTTAAAAGACATGGATATTCCTGCGATCTTGATTTCATCAGACATCGATGATCACGCATGGAATATGATCTATGTGGATAACACCTGGAGCTATGTCGATTCAACATGGGAAGATGATACCTATGCGACCAGTGATAATTGGTATTACTTCCTTTTAGATCAAGAGGAACTGTAATATGATCATCGCTTTGATTCTGGTAATGGAGATACCTTAAACGCTAAGGATTATCTAGAATTTGCCCATTATGTATTCCCACAAATAAACGACGCTCAATAATGAGCGTCGTTTTAACTTTATAAATTTAAGACCAGATCAACCAAATCATCACATA
>CAZXTB010000222.1:0-1864 GCA_964643535.1 uncultured Erysipelotrichaceae bacterium
CGCTTAAATTAAAATCTTCCAATTCATTGAGAACTTGTTCATGGGTCAAGATCCCCTTTGTTTTAAATGTTTCTAAAAAATGTGTTTTTAAGTCAGTGATATTTGTGAATTTCTGTGACATCTTAGGCTCCTTTTATTTCTTTACGCAATGCTTGGCGTTCTTCCCTTAGCTGACTCATGGATTTTAGATACCTTTGGTGCTCGTTAAGTTCGAGTTCGTTTTTGATCAGTTGTTTTATCTGATTCATTTTTTCATCCAAAAGGCTTATCTTAACCTGAATCATCGCATCGTTCAGTGACACTTCATTGTAGTCTTTATAGTAGATTTCGTTGGCCGATAGATCCGTCATGAGTCTTAGCATGGCAGGATCTTCAATCGTATTGATAAAATCGGCAACGATAATCGTCTCATTCTTACGATAATAATCCAAAATCAATAAAGCACAGGTGTTGTGTTGTGGATTTGGTAGAAATCCCAACTTATCTTTAAACTCTATGGCTGCTTGTAAACTTTTCAGCATCATTCCTAAGATCTCGAAATCAGCCCATTGACGAATACTGTTAACTGAAACGGTCGGAGAACTAATGACATTTGGTTTAGATGCATCATATGCAAGTTTTACACTGAGCAACTTAAGCTGATCACTTTCGAATCCAGTGGTCTCACTTAATCTAAGCAAAAGGTTATTCTGATCGAATTCATCTTTGATGTTGTTGATTTCACTCATCATTAATTTCGCAAATTCTTTTTTCTGAGTATAGTTGTTCATATCAAACTTCTTTAATAGATATGAAAACACAAAATCAGTAAAGCCTTGTTTAACTTGGACCAAAGCTCTTAAAGCTTCCAGCGATTTCTTTTGAGAAATCTCATCTGGATCGAGTCCAGTATTGTTGATGACAACCTCAACATTTAAATGGAAAGTATTTAATAACTTACCAATCTTATAGGCAGCATTCAGTCCTGCCTCATCCCCATCATAACACAATAAGACATTGGTAGATGCTTGTTGAATCAGACGGATTTGATCAGAGGTACATGCTGTGCCTAAAGTTGCGACCACATTAAATACTTCTGCGCGATCAAAAGCTAAGACATCTGTAACGCCTTCCACCAAAATGATCTGCTTTTGTTTTTTACAGGTGCTTATTGCGCGATGATAATTATACAACAATTTTCCCTTCACATAGACAGGTGTTTCAGAAGAATTGATGTATTTACTGCTCTCATTAGGATTAAGTGTTCTCGCACTAAAGCCTACAGGATTGCCTAAAGCGTCATGAATTGGGAATAAAATTCGATTATAGAAGACATCAGAAGGTCCATTATCGGTTAAACGCGTAACGTTTGCGCTGACACATTCCTGTAAGGAAAATCCTTTTGCTTGAAGAAACTGAGTCGTTTGAAGTTTATCTAGATTAAGTCCTATCTCAAATTTCTTGATCTGCGATTCTAAGATACCTCTTTTGTTGAGATAGTTTTTTGCGTCGATCGTGTCTTGGGTCGCAAGTAGATATTGAGTATAATTAATGGTTTCTTTGAGTAACTTATGAAGACGCTGATGTTCCGGAGCGATTTGAGGAAGATCTGAGGTGTAAGTGGTCGATAATGAATAGTTTACGTAATTAGCGACTTTTACGACGGATTCACTGAAGCTTATTTTTTCATAGGATTTAACGAAGTTAAAAACATTGCCCCCTTCTCCACAGACGAAACACTTAAAAATCTGTTTGTCTACATTTATGGATAGTGAAGGATCGTGGTCATCATGAAAAGGACAGACTGCCGCGAAATTCTTTCCTTTTTTAACTAAAGGAATGTATCGTTGGATGATGTCGGCGATGTCAGCTCTTTTACGTATTT
>CAZXTB010000222.1:1874-2661 GCA_964643535.1 uncultured Erysipelotrichaceae bacterium
CCGTGCCGCGGCAGTCCCGCCGTGTCGAGCACTTCGTTGATGTCTTCCTCGCTGATTCGGCTCATTGATCTCCTTTAAAAACTGATTTTAGATAAGATATAAGCATGTAAATCGCTAATGGCGATTCGTTCTTGAGTCATAGAATCACGTTCACGAATGGTGACTTTACCATCTGTAGCGGTATCAAAATCAACCGTGATACAATAAGGTGTCCCCATCGCATCTTGTCGACGATAACGTTTCCCGATCGATCCAGCCTCATCATAATCGATCATAAAGCTTGGGGCCAATAATTCGCGAATCGTTTCAGCTTGTTCAGAAAGCTGTTTGCTTAAAGGTAATATGGCCGCTTTATAAGGGGCTAAAGCAGGATGGAAATGCAATACAACACGAGTATCATTTTCTAATTGTTGTTCTTCATAAGCGTCGTTTAGGAAGGTCAAGAACAAACGTTCTACCCCTACGGCTGGTTCTACACAAAATGGGATATATTTTTCGTTGGTCATAGGATCTAAATACTCCATGGATACACCAGAAAACTTTTCATGTTGAGCTAAATCATAGTTGGTACGATCCGCAATGCCCCAGATTTCATCAAATCCCCAAGGAAATTTGTATTCGATGTCACTTGTTCCAGCGGAATAATGAGAAAGCTCTGCCTTTTCATGTTCACGAATTCTAAGATTTTCAGGTTTAACACCTAAACTGAGCAACCAATTGAAACAGGTTTCTTTCCAATAGGCATACCACTGTAGATCTTCACCTGGTTTACAGAAAAATTCCAGTT
>CAZXTB010000223.1:0-2645 GCA_964643535.1 uncultured Erysipelotrichaceae bacterium
TCCTTATGAACTACAGCGCTTGGTTTATCAGTTGGTAGATTACTTTGAAGACATCACCCATTCTAGTGTTAAACAAGATGATCTATTGATCTCAGGTTTGATTACTCATTTAAGACCAGCCTTAACTCGTATTAAGTATCAACTTCAAATACGTAATCCTTTACTTAAGCAAATACAAACTCAATACTCTGAAGTCTATAAATCATCCCTACAAGCAACTGAACGTTTAGGTAAACAAAACAACATCATCTTCAATGAGAATGAGGTAGCTTATCTTGCCTTACACTTTGGGGCAGCCCTAGAACGCCTAACACAAAATAGACCTAAGCGTATGGTCAATGTGGCCGTCCTATGTGCCTCAGGAATAGGCATCAGTGCTTTATTGGCCTCAAGAATCAAACGTTTATTTAAAGAAGAGATCAACATCGTTCCTCGTTCACAGTTCGATCTAGAATTGCTTTCTAGTGAGAACTTTGACTTATTGATCTCAACGATGGAGATCAAACAAACTCAAATCCCTTGTATCTTAGTCAATCCTTTATTATCAGATTTGGATATAGAAATGATCAGGGCTCAAGTCTATGCCTTAGAATTGATGCCTAAGAAACACAGTGAACACCCTCAAGGTGAACAAGATTCCATTTCGATGATCAAAGAAATATCTTCATCGCTCAGTCTACTCATCGATAATGTGGATTCAGTCAGTGTTAAAGCTTCTTTGTCTAAAGATCAATTACTGAATCTTGTAGGATATCGCATCGGGAAAAACGAGACCCAAGGTCGACAGATCGTCAGTGATCTAAAGGCAAGAGAAGCCATGGGAAGTGTCAGTATGGATGAGGAAGGCTTTGCCTTGTTTCATGCGAAGACTTCTGGAGTCGATCATCCCGTTATGATGGTGTTTAGACCTGATCAAGGGGTCCTAGAATGTTTTACGTCGATGAAGATTTCTGTGGTGGTGATCCTGCTTATACCTCATAATGCCTTGCCCATCTTAAATCAGTTTATGAGTCATCTTACCTCTTCATTACTCGAAGATGAGCATTATAAAGCTGCAGTGTTTGGACATGATAAGACCGTTCTTAAAGCAGAAGTAAGAAAGGTTCTCAATGACCCGTTTAACACGTGGATCATGAGCCAGGTGAAAAGATAATGATCCCCAAGATTATTGTGGTATGTGATGCGGGTATGGGTTCTAGTGCCTTAGGGGCAAGTCTTCTTAAGAAAGAACTTAAGAAGAATGGGCTTCTAGCGGAAGTCTCTAATGCCTCCATTGATAGTATAGAGCCCATCGTTGACGTGATCGTTACCCATCATAGTTTTGAAGAGCTTATGAAGAAACAATATCCCAAGGCCATCATCTTCGGTCTTAATGATTTTATTACCACAGACAACTATAGAAAGGTCATCGAGAAGGTAAAGAAAATGAGTCAACCAGAAGTCTTATTAAAAGAAAACATTAAGATTAATTGTGTCAGTGTCGATAGTGATACGGCCATTCGTTTAGCTGGGAAAAATCTAGTTGAAAGTGGTTATGTCGAAAGTGACTACATTGAAGGCATGTTGGAAAGAGACCATAGTCTATCGGTCTTTATGGGTAATTCTATTGCCTTACCTCATGGAGAATATGAATATAAGAAATACATCAAATCCAGTGGGATCGTCGTTCATATCTATCCTCAAGGCTTAGATTGGCACGGTGAAAAGGTTAACTTGGTCATAGGTTTAGCAGGCATAGGAGAAGATCATATGATGATCTTATCTAATATTGCGACAGTCTTTGGAGAAGAAGAGGATGTCATCAAGGCAGTAACGACACAAAACGTCGATGAGATCTATACCTTATTGACTCAGGAAGAAAGCTTATGAGACAATCCGTTCATTTTGGGGCAGGAAACATAGGTCGAGGATTTATTGGCTTACTCTTAAATGAATCAGGTTATCATGTGACTTTCTTAGATGTGAGTGATCTTTTGATTTCAGAGCTTAAGAAAAGACACAGTTATACGGTAGAGTTGGTAGGCGATAAGGTAACCAACATTATTGTGAGTGATGTGGACGGGATCAACAGTAAAACTGAACCTGAGGCCCTCTATGAAGCCTTGTATCATGCGGATCTGATTACGACAGCAGTAGGTCCTAATATCTTGCCCATCGTTGCGAAACAACTTGCGCCAGTTTTTGAAGCCAAAGCGAAAGCTCATGTGGACCAGTTGATCAATGTGATTGCCTGTGAAAATACAATAGGAGGTAGTGCTCAGATCTATAACGCACTAAGCCCTTTATTAAGTGTTGAGGCTAAAAGCTATGTCGATGAATTTGTAGGCTTTCCAAATGCGGCAGTCGATCGTATCGTACCCAATCAAATCAACGAAGATCCTCTTCATGTAAAGGTAGAACCTTTCTATGAATGGGTCGTTGATGCCAACACCATCAAAGGTGAACTTCATGTGGTTGGGATGCATCAATCTAAGAAGCTGGATGCGTATATTGAACGCAAACTCTTTACGGTTAATACTGGTCATGCGACAGTAGCTTATGCAGCTTATCAAAAAGGCTATAAGACGATACAAGAGGCCATGAAAGATGACTCCATCGTTGAATTGATCACAGGGGTGCTTAATGAGACAGGCGCTTTATTGGTG
>CAZXTB010000224.1:0-1332 GCA_964643535.1 uncultured Erysipelotrichaceae bacterium
ATCGAAACACTCAATTTGTAAAAACCATTGATCCGCCTCTCGATTCATCTCCATAAACTCCAAACCTTTATTGACGGTTCTAACCATCATATGCTCTGATTTTGTATCCATGTATTGACGATTAATCAAATCTTGTGTACGGCTAACTAGTTTTCGATTTCGACGTTCTTGGCTTTCGCCAATCAATTCGGTTAGTTTGGGTTTATCGACTTGTCCTATCCACGAATCGCCTTCTTGCCCACGAATAAATTCATACGAGCGATAGCGGTTGTGGTAGGTTGAACCACCATCGCGCCAATAATGTTTATGATCGGTCACAAGATGAGAATGGACTCCCGCATTTTTCAGTATTTCAGGTACCGAATCATCAAAAGGTTCGAGGGGTCCCCATCCGCGATGAAGAAAATTATACCTTCCTGTGTGCATTTCGCGCCTAGCCGGCATACATGGCATACTCCCAACATAAAATTGATCAAAGCAAATGGTGTGTTCACTCAATTTTTGAAAGTTGGGAGTCAATAGTTCATTATTGCCATAAGGCTGTAAAAATCTGCGATTCAAAGAGTCAAACATTACCATTACAACTTTCGGAGGCACACCTTATTTGACTTTTCCATTAATATCCATTTGATATTGAAGAGACACTTGTTTTTCTGTTGGGATCAGTGTTTTAACCAGAATTCTTAATAAGTCTTGGTCAATTGGTATATTCTTTATATTTTCCTGAAAAACTAGACGTTGGTCTGCGTTGAGTTCATTATAAAAGATAATGGTCGACTCAAGTGAACTACGATCTTTAAATGCGAATTGATCAGTAAGGTAATGATAATCTCCATAGTGGGTCAAACGCTGATTCAACAGGTCAGAAACCGTCATGGTGGAACTTAAACCATATCGATCGAAAAGTTCCTTAGGTGCATCATTTTCTTGCAACAATTGATTCAAAAGATGACAGTATTTGAGTTATAAAACTGGATCATTGATGGGACTCATTTGGTTTGGATCACTCTTTAAATCAAACAAACGATGCAGATAGCGATGAGAATTGGGTTGTTGTTGGTCAGTAGCTTGAATTTTCAGAACCTTACACTCCTTGGTAAAAGTAAAAGGTTCGTTTAAGGTCGCTCCTTGGAGCTCATGAACCGAGAAAAATTGATTGATGTGGGTTGGCATTAAGGTATATTCAAACACACCTTGGTAACCTTTGGTCAAAGGGGAACGCATATACACAAATCGACCATCTGTAACGTTAAGATCACCCCCAAAATAACCAAACAAAGCACTGGTTCGACTAGATTTTAATCCTAATAAACAAGGTAATATACTTTTACC
>CAZXTB010000224.1:1342-2644 GCA_964643535.1 uncultured Erysipelotrichaceae bacterium
GGAAAACTCTGGATGATGAATCATCAGAGGAATATTCGCTTGTTCATTGTAAAGAGGCATCACGCTCATATACCACCAATCATGCTCGCCTAAAAAGTTTCCATGATCCGTGTTGACGATCAGTAATGTATCTTTCCATAAATCTAACTCATCCATCTTATCAATGAAACGTCCAACCTGAGCATCAACCATCGCCAACAAAGCTTTGTAATGTTGTCTGATTTGTTCAGGATCCCCTTCTTCAGGAGTGCGAATCATAAATGGAGCCCAACCATCAAATTCATCTGTAAGATGAAATTGTCGACGATAAGCTTCTTGAACAAAATAGGGTTCATGTGGATCAAAACACTCGATTTGTAAAAACCATTGATCT
Source organism: uncultured Erysipelotrichaceae bacterium (assembly GCA_964643535.1). Taxonomy (GTDB): domain Bacteria; phylum Bacillota_I; class Bacilli_A; order Erysipelotrichales; family Erysipelotrichaceae; genus UBA2212. Next base: position 1,716 of record CAZXTB010000224.1, read on the forward strand.
GATTGTGAGTTATCATCGAGAAACTCAAGCCCTTTATCAAAAGTCTGAATAAGTTGATGATTATTGTGTTTCGTAAGATAGGTGCGGTTTACCAAATCTTGAGATCGACTTAACATGCGCCGCTCAATCTTCTCTGGATCATCCATTATTTTTATCTTCACTTGTGGTTGATTGACTTGCCCAATCCATAAATCACCAGCTTGGCCGCGAATAAACTCATAGGTAGAATACCGATTATGATAAGTTGCACCACCATCTCTCCAATAATGTTTATGGTCTGTAACTAAATGCGAATGAATACCGCTTTTCTTGAGTAATTCCGGGACAGAATCATCATAAGGTTCTAATGGTCCCCAGCTACGATGCAGAAAGTTATGTCGTCCAGTATGTAATTCTCTACGAGCTGGAATACAAGGCATACTACCGACATAAGCTTGATCGAAAACTGTACAATGTTGGGCTAAACGACAAAAATTCGGCGTTTCAGTTTCAATACTTCCGTATGGTTCAAGTAAACGACGATTTAATGAATCAAACATTAACATAATAGCTTTCATTGTTACTCTTCTCTCAGCAAATCATCTAGTTCTGATAAATCACGATCACTTTGAGGATGACGTAGTTTATCTGTTAGATCTTGGATACTTGCTTGACCGTTTTTTATAGCATTTTGAATCCATTCGCTCATAGAGGGTGTTGACTCACGAGTCAGTATTATTTCCATTAGCATCATCATATTTAGTCCCGTCAGCACTTCTAATGTAGGGTAATGCGAAGCAATCATCAATCCAGCATTGCTTGGTGTTCCACCAGGGATATCTGTCAATAATAGAACTCCTTCGTTCTGATCTTGATTTATTATGACTGCTTCGAGCCTTTGTTTGAAGTCTTCGGGATTATCTTCCATATTAAGTGTGAGAACTTCGATG
>CAZXTB010000225.1:0-1564 GCA_964643535.1 uncultured Erysipelotrichaceae bacterium
GGGAAGAGTCTACAAAAATATGGCTATTTACCTGCCGCTCAAACAGATTTCATTTTAGCGGTCATCGCTGAAGAATTTGGATTTAATGGGGTCTTTTGGGTCACTGCGTTAACCTTGTTTATGGTGGTTCGTTTGATGATCCTTGCGTATCGATCGACCTTGGATAGCTCTCGAATGATCATTGCGGGGGTAGGATATTATGTCTTATTACACTTCATATTAAACGTAGGAGGAGTCAGTGCTTTGATTCCTTTGACTGGGGTTCCTTTACTGTTGATCAGTTCTGGAGGATCCAGTACGCTCTCGATCATGATTGCTTTAGGGATCGCTCAACGAACCATCTCCTTAGAGAAGACGCAGGTAAAGCCATGAGGATCATCGCCGGAACGTATCGATCACGTTTGATCAAATCCGTTGAAGGCTTATCGACTCGACCTACTTTAGATAAAGTAAAAGAAGCCTTGTTTACTCGCTTAGGACCTTCCGTTTCAGGCAAAGCCGCTTTGGATCTTTTTGCGGGAAGCGGAAACATAGGACTTGAAGCCATCTCACGAGGTATGAGACCGGTGGTCTTCATCGATGGGGCAGTCGCTGCAATCCGTGTCATCCATGAGAACATCAAAGCGTTAGGGGTTGAAGAAGAAAGCCAAGTCTATCGTATGGATGCCTTCTCTGCCTTAAGATATCTCAGTAAGAAAGACATCAAGTTTCATTTCGTTTATCTAGATCCTCCTTATCTTAAAGTCGATCTAGTGCAGATCTTAGAGGATTTAAATCGCTATGATTTGATCACAGAAGACAGTATAATAGTAATAGAAAGTCCCAGTGACGCTCCACTCATTCATCATTCAGCCTATACTTTAGAAAAAACATCGTTGTATGGCACGGTTGCCTTACACACATATCGGAGGAAACATGATTAAAGCACTTTATCCAGGATCTTTTGATCCCCTAACCAATGGTCATTTAGATGTCATAAAAAGAGCTTCTGCGATCTTTGATGAACTAGAAGTGGTCATTATGACCAATCCCAATAAAGCTTTTACCTTTAGTGTAGAAGAACGCATCACCATGATCAAAAGCATCATCACAAAGTTTCCTAATGTGACTGTGTCTGCCCAAAGTGGATTGACCGTCGATTATGCCCAAAGGGTAGGGGCCAGTGTCTTGGTAAGAGGCATACGAGCCGTCATGGATTATGAATATGAACTTCAACAAGCCACAGCCAATATGATTCTTAATCCTACCATCGAAACGGTCTTCTTATTGACCCACCCTCAATGGTCCTTCTTATCCTCCAGTGTCGTTAAACAGGTGGCTTTGAATAAAGGAGATCTCACAGGATTCATTCCTCCTGAGATCAAAGATGTGATCTTAGCTAAATATAAACTATGACCTTCGGGTCATTTTTTTAACACAATTTTACACAAGTTATTAGCACTTAACACTTGACAGTGCTAAATGACGCGCTATAATATTAGCAGACCCCATCAAGGAGTGCTAAGGAGGTTGGGCATGTTAACAGAACGTTTAATCGAGATCCTAGGCGCCATCGTCGAAGAAT
>CAZXTB010000225.1:1574-2639 GCA_964643535.1 uncultured Erysipelotrichaceae bacterium
ATCCAAAGTGCCGAACCCGTAGGCTCTAAAACACTGATGGAGAAATATAGGTTGCCATATTCATCGGCGACCATCCGAAACGAAATGAGCGATCTTGAGAATTTGGGCTATCTAGAAAAGACCCATACATCATCAGGTCGCGTTCCTTCTACAAAAGGTTATCGCTATTATGTCGAGCACATCATGGAAGAAAAGATGGATGAGAAGTTAGAGATCGTCTTAAGAGAAGTCTTCTCAGATCGAGCCATGAAGATCGATGAGGTCATTAAACGAAGCTGTGATATCTTATCTCAAATGACCAACTTGACCTCTCTAAGCTTAGGGCCTCAAGCCAGTACTCAGACCTTAGAACACATCGATCTATTTCCCATCGATCAAAATCAAGCTGTGGCTGTCTTTATCACCAACAGTGGACATACAGAAAATAAGTTGTTCCATTTCGATGAGAAAGTCACCGTTGAGGAATTGGCCTCGTGCTGTAAGATTCTTAATGAACGTTTAACAGGAACCCCTTTAATGGACATCAAGGAAAAATTAAACTTGATCAAGCCCATCTTAGCGAAATCCGTTAAACAATATGAAGTCGTCTTTGAAGCTTTCTTTAATGCCTTCCTCAAGTTCGCCAGCGATAGTTACTATACCAGTGGACAAAACAACCTACTGAATCAACCTGAATTTGCGGATATCGCTAAACTAAGACAACTTTTAGGGATGTTTGAGAATTCTACGATCTGGCGAGAAATCGGCCAAGATCGAAATGCGTTGAAGCTGATCCACTCTGATCATTCTTCCTTAGTTTGGATGGATGATGTGGCGGTGGTCACTTCGACCTTCAGTTTAAGCAATGAACAAAGTGGACAACTGATGGTGGTAGGGCCTAGTCGAATGGAATATGACCGCGTTGTGGCTTTGATGGAATTCATGAGCAAAGCCATTGAAAAAATATACGGAAAAAGGAGAGAATGATGGAAGAAAATAACGAAAAAGTAGAAACAGAAGTCAAAGAAGTTGTTGAGGAGAAGCATGATAAACATGCGGCCCATAAGAAACTTAAAGATCAAATCG
>CAZXTB010000226.1:0-2631 GCA_964643535.1 uncultured Erysipelotrichaceae bacterium
ATCGATAAGATACGTTTCCCCTTTTCTTGCGTTACGGATCGTAATGGGATAGTCACTGGACTCGACAATAAACCCATGTTTTTCTTCAGATTCCGTTTTGATCTCAAAGAAAGCTGTTTTAAGATCTTCAGGTTTCTTGAGAACTATAGTATACGGCGAAGGTTCAGACAATAAACTAATTTGACCATATTGTTTGATCAAACGCCAAGAACCTAGTTTAACCTTTAATGAAGCACTGTTGCTAAGTTGCCTAAACAACTCTTTTAGATGATCCTCTGAGAGTACTTTTAGATCCGTATGTTTTCTGATCCACAGTTGAAGAAACAAGACAGGATATTCTAAACAATTGAAGTCACTCACTTGAACAGTGGTTTGATTTAAGTGCTTAAGATGTTTATTTTGATAGAGTGCTAGATCTTCATTGTCTTTTGTCTTTTCCTCAAATAATTCAGAGAGTTCTTTTGAAGAATAAGCCATTAATTCTTTTCGTAGTCGATTTCTTAGGTAATCATCTGAAGTGTTGGATTCATCGATCCCATAAGCGATCTTATTTCTATCGCAATAATCCATGAGTTCTTCTTTATGAAAGTTCAGTAGAGGTCTTACCACAAGGGTCTTAGAAATCACAGCTCTTTCTTGAAGCCCATAATAGGTTACTTGAGATCGACGTTGTTTCTGTATAAGATAGGTTTCTAAATCATCCATCCAGTGATGGGCAACCATGACCCCTAAAGCGTGCTTCGTTTTCGCCACTTCAGCGAATTTCTCATATCGAAAAACACGCGCAAAATCCTGAAAATTACCAGATCCTTCAGGCGCATCAACCAGTGTACAATCTATTTCACGCGTCTCACAATAGTCTTTAACCAATCGCTCATCGCGATCAGCACTGTCTCGTTTATGATAGTTCACAGATACCACAAAACATTCTACCTTCGCCTTATAAGCCATGTCTAAAAGTGCCATTGAATCAGGTCCACCTGAGACCGCAATGACCCATTTTTGATTTTGATAAGCACTCAACGCTTCGTTTAAAGGCATAGAATAAGTATATCACTTCAAAAGAAACTTGTTTATAAAGCATAAACAGGGTTATTGCTCAAAGATACAATGAAAGACTCTTCGTCTAATCCTTTGAAAAAGATGCTCAGTTACATCTAAGTGTCCTTTTACTTCTATGATACGAGTGGTATTGATGTATTTAGAGTCGTTGATGAAGAGCACAGAAGGTTTATTTAACCCATTAAGTTGACCTAGTCTCATCAAATGAATTTTACCTAAGGGATTGTTTTGTTTATCATAAGCTTGCTCATAGGTGAAAGGATTAGAGGTCATAGGAACTACAAAAGCTTTCCCGTTCATCATCGATAGGATCAATCCAAAGTGCTGATAACCTGCTTCGTTTAGATAGGCTTGCCCAAAATCGATGTAACAAATATCTCCTACTGATAAAGGAAGATGTTCATTGTATTTAAGAGCTCCTCGTTTTAGATAATTCTGTGTACTTAAGAGGATCTTTATCGTTTCTTTAGGACTTTGCTTCTCGATATAATTTTTCATGGCTTCTAGCGTATTATAGATCAAGGCCTCTTTATCCTGTCCTTCCAATTCACAACTACTGTTGTTTACCGTCAATAATGTACTCATCGCATTGGTCTGCATGGGTTATCCCCCCTCATACACTCTTATTCGATGATGTCTAAACTATCTCCTAATAAAAAATCATCCTTTCGGATGATTTATTTGATATGAGTAAGATTCTCCAACATAATGCCTGTGCCTTCTACGACACAACGCAAGGCATTTTCTGCCACATAGACAGGAACACCCAATTCATTCATTAAGAGTTGATCGATCCCATGAAGTAGAGCTCCACCGCCTGTTAAGACGATCCCACGAGTTATGATATCCGCGGAGAGTTCAGGAGGCGTCTGTTCAAGCACTGTACGACAAGCTCTAACGATGTCCATTAAGGATTCATGCATGGCCAATTCAGTTTCATCTGAAGTTAAGGTAATTGAATGAGGTAAGCCAGTCACTAAGTCACGACCACTGATTTCCATCGAATCGGTACGTGATCCATGCCAAGCAGTCCCAATGTCTTTCTTAACGTCTTCAGACATTCTTTCACCGATCAATAGTTTATAGTTGTCTTTGATGTATTTGATGATGTCTCGATCTAATTTATCACCTGCGATCTTCAAAGAAGTACTGGTAACGATGTCTCCTAGCGATAGGATGGCCACATCTGTGGTTCCTCCACCGATATCCAAGACCATATTCCCTGTAGGCTTAGAAATATCAAGACCTGCCCCAATGGCAGCAACTTTAGGTTCTTCTTCGATATAAACGCGTTTAGCACCTGAACGATAAGCAGCATCTCTGATCGCATTACGTTCAACAGAAGTGATGTTTGAAGGACAACAAATCAAAATCGTAGGACGAGCAAACATCCCTTTTAATTTTAATTTACGAATGAAATAATCCAGCATAACTTCAGTAACTTCGAAATCAGCGATAACCCCATCCTTCAACGGGCGAATGGCTTGAACTCTTCCAGGCGTTCTCCCCAACATGGCTTTAGCTTCAGTCCCAACTGCGAGACAACGCTTGGTATCAGCTTCTATAGCG
>CAZXTB010000227.1:0-2625 GCA_964643535.1 uncultured Erysipelotrichaceae bacterium
CTTTGGATGTCCTGTTTCATCCGCTTTAGAGATTGGCTTTGTCCCTGTGAGAAAACCAGGAAAGCTTCCAAGAGAAACCGTTAGTTATTCTTATGCTTTAGAGTATGGGAAAAATGAACTTCATGTCCACAAAGATGCGATTACCCCAGGTCAACGTGTTTTGATCGTCGATGATTTATTGGCGACTGGTGGAACCGTTGAAGCCACCATCAAGTTGGTAGAACAATTGGGGGGTGTCGTCGTAGGATGTGCCTTCTTAATTGAACTTAATGCGTTAAAAGGACGGGAAGTCTTAAAAGGCTACAAGGTCTTTTCCTTAATTAATTACGACTAAGCGGAGAGGCAACTCTCCTTTTTTCTATAGAAAGGATCTATGAGCGATCGCTATGACCATTTAGGTGTCGATGCCTTACTAAAAAGCATCAATACCTACATCACCAATCCTGCCCATATTCTTCTGATCGAAAAGGCTTTACTTTACGCCACAGAGAAACATGAAGGACAGGTCCGTAAAAGCGGGGAACCCTACATCAATCATTTGATTCAGGTTGCCTTGATTTTAAGCACGCTCAAAGTAGGACCTAAAACAATCTGTGCAGGTCTTTTACATGATGTGTTAGAAGACTGTGGTGTTCCTAGAGAAGAGATGGTGAAGGCTTTCGACGAAGAAATCACCACCTTAGTAGAATCCGTAACCAAGATCGGTAACATCGAGTTTAAAGACGAGAAAGAATACCTTGCGGTCAATCATCGTAAGATCTTTATTGCGATGGCGAAGGATATCCGAGTCATATTGATCAAATTGGTCGATCGTCTACATAATATGCGTACGCTTAAGTTCATGCCTCCTGAGAAACAAAAAAAGATTGCCTCAGAAACCTTAGAAGTCTATGCGCCGATAGCCCATCGATTGGGGATCAGTGAAATTAAAAATGAACTGGAAGATTTGAGTTTCTTCTATCTTTATCCAGATAAATACTATGAAGTTGCCCAGATGGTGGAATTGCGTAAAGTAGAACGAGATAAACAAGTAGAAACAATGATTCGAGACATCAGTGAAGTTTTGACTCAACAGAACATCCAATTTAGGATCTTTGGGCGATCAAAACATCTTTACAGTATCTATAAAAAGATGACCACCAAGAGTAAACGCTTCGAAGAAATCTTAGATCTAAATGCGATTCGTATCGTAACTAAGAATGAACTGAGCTGTTATGAAATACTGGGACATATCCATGCGATCTATCGACCTATCCCAGGACGTTTAAAAGACTATATTGCGATGCCCAAGATGAATATGTATCAGTCTTTACATACGACCATTGTAGGAACAGAAGGCTCCATATTTGAAGTCCAAATCAGAACTGAAATGATGGATGACATCGCTGAAAAAGGGGTCGCAGCCCATTGGCGTTATAAAGAAGGCGTTAAACGATCTCAACCTCAGGAACAAAAAGAAATCGAAGATAAACTGGGTTGGTTTAAAGATTTAGGCATGTTGACAGATGAATCGGAATCGGCTGGGGAATACATGGATATCTTGACCCATGATGTTTTTGAGGCCAATGTCTATGTCATGAGTCCAAAAGGCCGTGTCATCGATTTACCCAATGGATCAACCCCTTTAGATTTTGCCTATCGCATTCATACTGAAATTGGTCATAGCACGGTAGGAGCCATTGTCAATAACACAATGGTCCCTTTGAATACGGTACTAAAAACAGGGGATGTCGTTCAAATCAAGACCTCTAAACAATCCAATGGCCCCTCTGAAGATTGGCTCAAGATCGTTAAGACCTCACATGCACGCAGTAAGATCAAAGGTTTCCTTCAACACAAAGAACTTGAAGATCGCGCTGAATTCATCACCAAAGGTCAACAGATGTTCGTCGATGAACTTAAAAGACGTGGTCTTGAAGAGAAAGAATATGTTAATTCTAAGCGTTTAGACAGTGTACTAAGTCATTTCGCGGTCAGTAATGACAATGATTTCTATTATGCCTTGGCTGTGAAATCACTTTCCTTAGCGGCTGTTATGGAGAAGCTAACGACCAAGCGATCCATTTTAGATGGTTTCAATCTAGAAAAGCTTTTTAAACAACCCGCTAAACGTTCAATATCCAAGTCTGGAATAAGAGTCGCAGGAGTTGATTCGATGATGATTTCTTTGGCTGGATGTTGTTCACCTGTCCCAGGAGATGAAATCGTTGGTTTCATCAGTAAAGGCCAAGGAGTCAAAGTTCATCGTAAAGATTGTCCAAACATAAAAAATGAGACAAAACGTTTGATCGAAGTCATTTGGGATGAAACCGTATCTGAAGGTAAATATGATGTAAAGCTCTTTATTACCGCAACAGATCGATCCTTCTTAGTATCCGATTTGGTTACCGTGCTATCTCAATGTAAAGCAGGGATGAACTCGATCAATTCTTCTGTTTTGGATGATAAGATCACTGCCATCACCAATCTTACCGTAGTGGTAAACGATGCTGAACATCTAAAAGTCGTCATCGCTAATCTTAGGAAAGTACCTAATGTACTTAGTGTCGATCGTAGCATAAAATAACTTGAAGCAAGCTCAAGCTTGTGATACACTTTCTTTAATTCCATCGATTGGGAAATCGA
>CAZXTB010000228.1:0-2361 GCA_964643535.1 uncultured Erysipelotrichaceae bacterium
GATTCTATTCTTCTTAGTAGCTTGTATCATCATTCTGATTTCAATGTCTAAAACCGTTGAAAATGAGCGAACACAAATCGCCATCTTTAAAGCTTTGGGATTTAAAAAATCGACGATAAGATTAAGTTACCTATTTTATGGATGGTGGGCAGCCCTTATGGGTTCAATACCCTTTGCGATCTTAGGCAACATTATGATTCCAAGAATCTTGATGGCGATCTTTACAACTCGTTATAGTATGCCTCCTGTGCCTTTTAAAATCTATTTTAGTTATAATTTTATAGCCTTAGGTCTGTCTTTGTTTTTCTCGACCATTGCGGTTCTCTTAGCGTTAAGATCCATTCTCAAAGAGATACCTGCTTCAGGGATGAGACCCAAAGCTCCTAAATCAACTCAAAGATCTTCATTAGAACGATGGCCTTGGTTTTGGACAAAATTATCTTATACTCAAAAACTAATCACTCGTAATATCTTGATGGGTAAAGTAAAGATCTTATTGAGTTCGATTGGGATCGTAGGATCCATCGCCTTACTTATCACGGGTCTTTCGCTTAGAAATTCTGCATCGATGATGATCAATGGTTCTATCAATACCTATAAGTTCCAATATGCGATAAAGACGTCTCAAGTCATGGGAATCGATGAGCTTCATTTACCGATCGATTCGGAAATCATAGAAAGAACCAAGGTCTTTGCGGGAGAAAGTGAAGATCTAAGCATAATCATTCAAGTCATCGAAACAGATGAGCGTCTATTGGCCATCAAAGATCATTCGGGTACCCTAATCGAAATGAAAGATGATACCGTCATCATCACCAAAGCGATGTCCATTGTCTTTGGTTTAGGTGTTGGAGATCGAGTTGATTTTCTCATCGATGATGAACCATATTCACTCATCATCACCAATGTCTCTAACCAATATCTCAATAAAAGCATCACCATCACTTTCAATAAAGCTGAACTCTTGGGATTAGATGGTAGTACGGATAAGTTTTATGTCTCTACCCCATCTCAAGAAATTAAACAAGCTGAGGTTGATTCTTTATTAGACGAAAGTACTATCCTCGCTGTTGATACCAAAATCAAGTATCAAGAAACCGCCAATGAGGTCATGAAGATGCTAAACAGTATCATTATGGTCATTGTGCTTTCTGCCCTGCTTTTATCGATCACTGTTATTTATAATTTAGCCTCTATTAACATCTTTGATCGACAAAGAGAACTGGCTACCTTAAGAGTACTGGGTTATACCGTAAGAGAGGTTGAAAACCTGGTCTACGCAGAGAATTATCTTTTGACCTTCTTAGGCGCAGTTGGTGGATTACCTGCTGGGATCTATCTCTATCAAACCATCGCTCAATTGGTTTCAAGCAAAGAATTCATCATGAGTGGTGAAATTAGCACCCCGATCATCGCATTATCTCTATTTGCGGGATTCTTCTTCACCTTCATTACCAATCGTATCTTAAGAAGAAAGATCGTTAAGATCAAGTTGGTTGAATCGCTTAAAGCCGTAGAATAAGCAAATAAAAAGTCAGAGATTCTGACTTTTTTTAATTTTATTTTCCCATCTCAGTAACGTAGGCATTTCTGAGGATCTCAACGAATTGTTCAATGGGTTGTGCTCCAGGAATGACCGACTTCTTATTGATTCTAAAATAAGGTACACCTCTAATGTTCATGGCTTTGGCTTCGGCGATGTCCGATAGGACTTGATCTTTTAATTTATCTGAATACAACATCGCTTTGATCTCATCCTTATCCATGCCTACTGATTCTCCTAAACCTCTTAGATAATCAAAATCAGCTAAGTTTTTGCCTGTTGTAAAATAGGCATCATACAAGGTCGCATTTAGGATCTTCGCTTGAGCTTTATCTGCCATCTTTAATAAACGATGCGCATCTAAAGTATTGGTGGCCTTAACGATATCATAGTTATAGGTCAATCCAATCGCAGCGGCTTTGTTGACAACGTTGCTCATCATGGCCTTGGCTTCAGCCAAAGAAACCCCGTATTTAGACGCTAACGCTTCTGTGGTACTTTGACGAGCTACTTTAGGAGCAGTAGGATCCAATTGATAAGCTTTATAGATAATTTCTACTTTATCGGTTAGTTTTAGTTCGGCTAAAGCTCTTTCTAGATGAACTTTACCAATGTAGCAAAACGGACAATTATAATCAGACCAGATTTCAATTTTCATAAAAAACCTCACTTTACCGATTCATTATACGATAAAGTGAGGTCATATTGTGTTTTTAAGCTAGCATCAAATTTCAAAATCATTATCTACTTGTGCCAATAGAACCACATAATTATGTCCATAGACCTTAGCGCATTTTGGACAAGTCGTATAAAAGAGG
>CAZXTB010000228.1:2371-2594 GCA_964643535.1 uncultured Erysipelotrichaceae bacterium
GAAAACTTCTTTTAAACTTCGTCCTTTTTGATGAAGCTCTTCATCGAAATCTTTCATCCACGTCGAGATGTTTTTAAAGTCCCCATCATAGACTCTACAATAGTATCTTCCTTCTACTTTTTGAGGTGAATATTTAGGTACAGGTCCATTAACCAAGAAATAGTGATCACATTTAAAAGGGCTGATGTCTTGAGATAAAATCAAATATCGATCAGGGTAGGCA
>CAZXTB010000229.1:0-825 GCA_964643535.1 uncultured Erysipelotrichaceae bacterium
TCGCAGGGCATGGTATTGCGATGGGCAATGCGGTAGACGCCTTAAAAAAAGTCGCCAAAGAGGTGACTTTATCAAACAATGAAGATGGTATAGGTATATGGCTTTCTAAACATCTAGGATAATCTTAATGTTTAGGTAGAATCAAAGAACGCATGATTGATAAGATTCTAAGACCAATACTCATCAAAAACTAAAGAAAAGTTACTTTTTATCTTTGATCGTATCTACGACTAAAATGAAAGAACCACAAACAGCTCCACTTAATGAAGCCATGATTCCAAATAGAATATAAGGATTAGAGGTCATAATGAATCCCCATAACGCAAAGAAAGCAACGACAACAAGGAAATGAATAAAGATAAAATTCTTTAAGATGGATCTTAGTGACATAAGGTTCTCCTCATATATCATCAATTATACATAATAATATCACTATACAGACACCATAAAGTGAGTATAATATAATCAATCCAACTCAATGGAAAGCCATCATAATCTGTGTGAATGAAAGTCGAATCGACATCGTTTTATCGAATATCCATTCGATAAAGGTTCTTTTCGATAAAGCAATAAGTTGAGATGGATCATGCCTATTCAGAAAGGGGAAAATCGCATGAAGAAATTAAGTTTAAAGCTTATCTTGATTATGGCACTGTTGAGCTCTAGTTTAAGCGTCTCAGCGGCCTCACTCGCTGCCACCATTGGTGTCAACGTTCTACTCAGTAAGGATGTCGATGCGGCCATCCTAAAGGAATTAGGAAGTTTAGGAACCGTCTTGAATGTCATCGAAGACCCGGCTGAGCGTGTCGATGTTCTCCGCGACGC
>CAZXTB010000229.1:835-2594 GCA_964643535.1 uncultured Erysipelotrichaceae bacterium
TGGATTAACGATGAGAATCAAAGCCAATACTTTGGCTAAGATTCAAGCCTTGCCTTATGTGCTTGCGGCTGCACCAGATGCTGTTCGTAATGGGGCTCCTATCGATACAGTAGCTGCCAGTGATTTCTCCAGTGGATTAAGCACTTGGGATCAAGACGCCATCAACGTTATTGATGGATCGACAAGAAGTGTTGCTTATGATGGAACTGGGGTCTATGTCGCAGTCTTAGACACTGGTCTAGTAGATGCATGGCGTCAATACTTCCCGCAGGAACGTATTGCTGAAGAATATGCCATTGCCTTTGGAGGTGGTGGAGGAGAAACAGGTGCTGTTTCAACTCAAAAGAACAAATGGGAACATGATCAGAATTCACACGGAACTCATGTTACCAGTAGTATTCTAGGCTTTAAAGCAGGATCCAATCTCTATAATGGAGCTGCTCCTAAAGCAACCATCATCCCAGTTAAAGTTTTAAATCAGAATGGCTCAGGTTGGTCCTCAGTCATTGCAGCAGGTATCTTGTATGTGGCCAGTTTAAAAGAAGGTCCTTTAGCGGGATCTCCTGTGGTCATTAATATGAGTTTAGGTGGATCTCGATTGGATCCACTTGAAAAAGCTGCCATAGATTACGCAATTTCAGTAGGTGTCATCATCGTAGCTTCTGCTGGTAATGAAGGAGAAGCTGGGATGGGTTATCCTGGTGCCTATGAACCTGTTATATCGGTAGCGGCCTCTGGTTGGGTTGGAGAATGGACTTCAACTTCATGGTGGAAAGGCAATGTGCCTGATCCTACCAATCCTTTGGATTTCTACATTACTGATTTTTCTAGTCGTGAAAAAGCTGGTCAGGATTTAGATGTTACAGCCCCTGGTTCATGGATCTTAGGTCCTTATCAAGTGAACAGTGGCCAAACCAGTTTCTACTTCTTAGGTGGAACTTCGATGTCTAGTCCTCATGTGGCTGGAATCGTTGCCTTAATGGCTCAAAAGCTTCCTTCTCTTAACGCTTCACAAGCTGAAGCAATATTAGAAGCCTCGGCGATTGCGCTTCCTGCTGGTTCTAGAACCATCACCAATCCTGATGGATCGACAACGGTCATCTCTTGGGGTAATGATGCTTCTGGTTCAGGAATCATCACTGCCGATCTAGCCTTAGCCAGTACAAACTAAATGACGTAAAAATACCTGACCTTGTGTCAGGTATTTCTTTGATGGAGTGGGCTTGAAGTACAATCCTTTTGGCCTTACAATGTGGGTGGATAGACATATCCAAAAGAGGGCAAGCTATGAAAATGTCTAAAACGGTTAAAAGAATCTTAGAGATGCTGTTTATCGTTCTAGCTGGGTTTGTCTTATTCAATGTTGCTTTTCTAATGGCGGCGTTGATAATCCAAGGACTTGGATTACTGTCTCAAAGTGAGACACAGAATCCAAGACTAGGACTAATGATCTTTGGGTTGATCTTATTGGGTATTAGTTGGTTCATCTTAAGATCGAAACTGTCGACTTTATTGAAGGCAACTTATCTAACGATGCCTTTGATGTCGGCCATTGTGATCATTGGGGTGATTGGGTATACATGGCCTCAATGGTTGATCTTTGCGATAGAAGGTTTACTCATTGGAAGTGTCATTGGAACCATTCGAATGAAACGATTAGAATGGGAATATACCTTTGCGACACTCTATTGTACAATGCTTGGACTAGCCATCATTATTTTCAATATTCAGATTTAAGCTACCTTAATGTCGCTTAACC
>CAZXTB010000230.1:0-2584 GCA_964643535.1 uncultured Erysipelotrichaceae bacterium
ATGGTCCATCTTTGAGGAACCTTGGGACAACAATGTCTTGTATCAATTTCATAAGTATTGGAATAATCCAGATCAAGCCAGTTTACAGAGGTATCTTGATTTTAGAGAAAAATGGGATGTCCCACTTTTTATGGGAGAAGGCGGAGAAAACAACAAAGAATGGTATACAGGTACTTTTCCTTTATTGGAAGATTTCAATATCTCCTATAATTTTTGGACCTATAAGAAAATGGAGACGACCAATTCTCCTTATTCTATTCAAATGCCTAAAGATTGGCATATCTTATCCCAAGCAATAGCCCAATCAGAATTCCTAGAATCCGAAACTTTAGAAGAAATCCTTAAGGAATACTTAGAAAACATAAAAGTAGAAAACTGTACTTATTTTCCTAATGTTGCCCATTCGATTTTTAGAATTCCACCTTTAGTAATCCCAGCTGTTTTCTACCAAAAGGTAGAACTATCTTCTCATCATTCACTAAGAACCAATGTGGGTTTTAGAGCTGAAGATAAAGTTGAGATCAGATTTCTCGATAGTCAAAGAACAGTTCCGAATTTTAATCATGGTCAAGGTCAAGCTTGGGATAAAGAAGATTGGTTAGTGCTTCGTTGTTTTGAAGGAGACAGGATCTCTTATCGAGTTAAAACAAAACACAAACAAGAATACATCGTTTGTGTTGAACTGATTACTGAGTGTATCTCAACCTTAGAAGTTAAACTAGGTACTCAAATAAAAAGCTTTCAGATCATGGATCTTAATCGAAAGACATTAACCATAGGTTCCTTCTTGTTTGAGCAAGGAGACAATGAACTTGAGATTAAAGTACGAACTGGAAGAATTAAACTGATCTGTATAAATGTAAAATAGAGTGTTGTTTATTTGAAGCCTAAAAGTATCATTGCATTAACAAACCAGTCTGAGAAATTATGATATCCCCATGTAAAGGACAAAGTAAAACCCGTAACAGTTCCATGGGGTATAGTTTAAAATTGCTTTCTTTTAAGTAAGTTCAAATCCTACAGTAAAGTGTCTTAGAGATTGGATAGGAACTTCATAGGTGAGCTTTAGACCTTAATAGAAGGATTTACAATTAGACTTAAAGCGAAAATGAAATAAGAAATCAATAAATAAATAATGGTCCATCGGACGAATAGTATTACTGTAATTCTAAAGATTAATCTTTTAGACATCCAATAGGCACAATCAAAACACCATCTTCTCGTTTATAAGCAGCTTGAGTACCGGTCAAAACCATTAAGAAAGATGGGGGATTCATTTTACTAAAGTCAACTTTTTCATTCAATCTTAACAAATTTAATGCCGCTTTTTCAATCTCTTTTGATCCCATTTTCACTTCAATAGCTCCCCATCTACCATCCCGTAGTTGAACAATCGCATCAATTTCATAACCATTCTTATCTAAAAAATGATATACATCTCCATCATTAGCTTGAGCATAAATTCGCAAATCTCTAACACACAAAGATTCGAATAGATATCCGAATGAATTGAAATCATTAAGGAGACTATTTGGCGTTACACGAAGGACTGCTGTAGCAATCGAAGGATCTACATAATGCCATTTTGGAGAAACTCTCAAGGCTGTTTTTGACCTCATGGAGGGTGACCAAGCATGTTGTTGCTCCACTATGAAAATTCTTGTTAGAGCATTAAGATAACTACTTATTGTTTTATCAGAAATGGAATCCCCATTACCTTGAATATCTGCTTTCAATGTGCGCATATTTGCTTGTGTAGAAATATTTCTAGCAAGAGATTTCATAAGCGCTCGAACAATCATAGGATTTTTCTCATTCTCATCAACACGTGAGATATCAGAAGTAATAATATTTTCAACATAATCAATTACAATTTTGGATGCTGCGTTTTCAGAAACGCTAATTGAGTTTGGCCATCCTCCTCTAACGATGCAAAAGGCTAATTTTTCAATTGTTAAACTTGATAGAGCGGCGATATCGGTATTTCCATTGAATAGGGATCTAAGTGAAATTTCACCATTTGAATCGCTTGATTCGAATAGACTCATTGGTCGCATTTGAATTCTAGATATTCTTCCTGCTCCTGTATGTCGTGTTAAAGCATTTGTAGAAACAGATGATCCAGTCATAATGAATTGGCCGTTTTTAGATCTATGGTCAACTTCATATCTGACAGCATCCCACAATACAGGAGCTATTTGCCACTCATCTAGTAATCTTGGAGTATCTCCTTGAAGTAATAAAGATGGTTTTGTATCTGCGGCTTTAAGGTAAGCTTGAGTTTGATCAGGATTCTGCATTTCCAGGACACTTAATGCAAATTCTTTTGCGGTTCTAGTCTTACCACACCATTTAGCTCCTTCTATTAATACCGCGCCAGATGACTCAAGACTCATCTTCAATTCTTCATCTACAATTCTTGACATGTATTTTGAGTTCATTTTCATTTACCTATATCACTATTCTAACATCTATTACCGACTTTGGCCAACATTTGCTACCGACTTTGGCCAAGATTTGCTACCGACTTTGGCCAAAAATCGCGTCCATCTTTCAAATAATAAACTTAACCCTTAATAAACAC
>CAZXTB010000231.1:0-2572 GCA_964643535.1 uncultured Erysipelotrichaceae bacterium
AGATAAAGATGACATGAGAAGGTGGTTCTTCTAAGGTCTTAAGCAAGGCATTAAAAGCACCTTGCGAAAGCATATGGACTTCATCGATGATGTAGACTTTGAACTTCGCTTGTAAAGGCGCATATTTTACTTTTTCGATCAATTCACGAATCTGATCGACCCCATTATTGGAAGCCGCATCGATTTCGATGACGTCAGGATGATTACCTTGTTGAATCTCGATACAGTTATCGCATTCATTACACGGAACTTTATCTAAACTCATACAGTTGACAGATTTAGCCACCAGCTTCGCAATGGTGGTCTTGCCTGTTCCTCGAGGTCCACAAAACAAATAGGCATGAGAAACCTTATGCTGACTTAACGCATTTTGAAGTGTTTTAACGATGTGTTTTTGTCCTACGACGGTATCGAAAGAATGAGGTCGATAGGTACGGTATAATGCTTTATAGCTCATAAAACCACTTCCATTTCTCTTTCCATATTATACCAAAAAGGCACTCTCTTTTATAGGGGAGAACCCTGTTTTCGTTTGTTTTTAAAGAAGCTCGTTAATAGATTTCCACATTCATCTTCTAGGACTCCAGAAATGACCCACGGGCTATGATTAAAGGCTTTGATCGTGGTTAGATCCATAACCGTTCCCATACAGCCACCCTTAGGGTCATAGGCCCCATAGACGATCCCATCGAGACGAGATAAGAGGCTCGCTCCGGTACACATCGCACAGGGTTCTAAGGTCACATACAGAACACAGCCTTCTAAGCGCCAGGTTTTCAACTTCGCACAAGCTTTCTCAATCGCTAAAAGTTCTGCATGAGCAGTTGCGATTTGAGTGGTTTCCCGTCGATTATGGGCACGAGCCATAACCTTACCGTCTTTGATGATGACAGCACCAACAGGAACCTCGTCTTGGGTTTGAGCTTTTAGCGCCTCTAGAAGCGCCAATCGCATGTATTTATCGTGTTCGTTCATCTAAATAAAAGGCTGCCACACATGAAAGAGCCTCTTAAGGCTGCTGTCTTCCGACCCTGACCTGGTTCGAAGGATTCCATTGTGGCAGCATGGTTATTATACTGAACTTTAAGTTTAATTTCAATTGCTTTGGTGTGGATGCCTCTGAATTGAACTCAATGTTTCACGTGAAACTATTTCTTAGGGGTTAAAATCGTCTTACCGCCCATATAAGGACGCAATAAGACAGGGATATTGATCGAACCATCTTCATTGAGATTGTTTTCTAAGAAAGCAATCAACATTCTAGGCGGAGCAACCACCGTGTTGTTTAATGTATGGGCAAAGTATTTACCTTCTTTACCAGCAACTCGAATTTGTAGACGGCGTGCTTGTGCATCGGTTAAATTTGAGCAACTTCCAACTTCAAAGTATTTTTGTTGACGAGGACTCCACGCTTCAACATCGACCGATTTACTCTTAAGATCAGCCAGATCTCCTGAACAACATTCCAATACTCTTACTGGAATATCCATACTCCTAAAGAATTCAACAGTGGTCTTATACAGGAATTCAAACCATTTCTGGCTATCTTCAGGTTTACATACCACGATCATTTCTTGTTTTTCAAATTGATGAACACGATAAGCACCTCGTTCTTCGATCCCATGCGCCCCAACTTCTTTGCGGAAACAAGGGGAATAGGAGGTGTAGGTATAAGGCAATTGATCTTCTTCTAGAATCGAGTCGATGAATTTTCCGATCATGGAGTGTTCGGAAGTTCCTACCAAATAGAGATCTTCGCCTTCGATCTTATACATCATGTTTTCCATCTCAGTGAAACTCATAACACCAGTGACCACTTCAGAACGGATCATGAAAGGTGGAATGACATAGGTGAATCCTTTATCGATCATAAAATCGCGCGCAAAACTCAAGATTGCTGAGTGTAGTCGTGCAACATCTCCGATAAGGTAATAGAATCCATTCCCAGCCACTTTACGTGCCGCATCTAAGTCGATGCCTGCCAGTTTTTCCATAATCTCGACATGGTAAGGAATCTCAAAAGGTTTAAGGGCAGCTTCTCCGACACGATAACGCTCTACGTTTTCCGAATCATCTTTACCTAAAGGAACGGTAGGATCGATCAGATTAGGAATACTCATCATTCTTTGTTTGATTTGATCCAACAAAGGTTCTTCACTGGCTTCTAAATCGGCTAACTCTTGAGCCATCGAAGCCACTTGTGCTTTAACGGTTTCAGCTTCAGCTTTATTGCCTTGGCCCATTAAAACACCGATCTTTTTACTTAACGCATTGCGTTGCGCTCGTAAATCATCAGCTTTGGTTTTGGTTTGACGATATTGGGTGTCTAATGCCACCACTTCATCGACCAAATTCAATTTGTGGTCTTGGAACTTCTTACGCATGTTTTCCTTAACCAAATCGGGATTCTTACGCACTACATTGATGTCCAGCATCTTTTTTCCTCCTTAAAATAAAAAAGTCCTGTAAGGGACGAAGATCGTGTTGCCACCCTTGTTGAACGTTTCACGTGAAACATTCCACTCGATAGAGATAACGGTCTTACCCGGAAAGGATTGGTTTCACTCAGGGG
>CAZXTB010000232.1:0-2566 GCA_964643535.1 uncultured Erysipelotrichaceae bacterium
CATATCCATTGCCCGTTTCCATAAGATACGCTGAGGATCTAGATTAAGTTCATTGCCTTGGTATAAGACATTGTCGATGATGGCACTGACGAGATTGTTCGCCGTGGTTACCGCATGAAGATCCCCTGTGAAGTGTAAGTTGATGTCTTCCATTGGGACTACTTGAGCCATACCACCGCCAGTTGCGCCACCTTTGACCCCAAAAACAGGTCCAAGTGAAGGTTCACGCATACAACCAATGGTCATTTTGTTTAAACGAGATAATCCATCGACTAAACCTACTGTGGTGGTAGATTTGCCTTCTCCAGCTTTCGTAGGCGTCATCGCTGTAACTAAGATCAAATGCCCATTCGATAATGAATCCAATTGATTATTGATGGATAGATTAACCTTGGCTTTGTATTTCCCATAAAACTCTAGATACTTATTATCGATCTTAGCTTTATTGGCGATGATCTCAATAGGTTCCATTGGAATAGATTGAGCGATTTCGATGTCTGTTTTCATTTCATTTTCTTTCTGCCTTCCATGGCTTTGATTAAGGTCATCTCATCGACATAGTCCACATGGCCTCCCATAGGAATTCCGTGGGCTAAACGACTGACCATACAATTCTGCTTTTCTAAACGTTTAGCGAGATAAAGGGCTGTTGTTTCCCCATCCATCGTTGGGTTGGTGGCGATGATGACTTCTTTTACCTCAGGGGTTAAACGAGGCAATAATGTTTCTAAGTTGATGTCTTCTGGTAAGATGCCTTTTTGGGTTGAGATGACCCCACCTAAGACATGGTAGAGCCCTTTGTATTCAGCCATTCGTTCGAGTGCTGCCACATCTTTCACATCTTGAACGACGCAAATCAAACTAGGATCGCGATGTTTATCCGCGCAGATATCACAGACATCGTTTTGGGCAAGATTTCCACAGATGGGACATGGATGAAGCGTCATTTTAGCTTCTAAGATACTCTTGGTGAAGTCTTGGATTTCTTCAGGTTTATAGTTAAGTAAGGCAAAAGCATAACGTTCAGCGGTCTTTTGACCTACCCCAGGTAATTTTCTTAACTGTTCAATCGCATTTTGAAGCGCTTTAGGATACATTATTCGTCACTTTCTCCGATGAAACTAACATTCCCATCAAAAAGCTCATTCGTGTTATTTAGAATTTCGTTGTCTTTTTTAGCCTTTGGGGCCTTCTTTGGGAAGAACTCGAGACTTTGTTTCTCAGGTAGTTTTCCTTCGTTACGATATTGAATAAACAGATCTCTTACTCGTTCATAATCAGCGAAACTTAAGGCATATAGACGAGTCGCTCTGCCTAAGACTTCTTTGGTTAATTTAGCTAAGTCGTCGATGTTGTTTGCTTCGTTGACGGTGCTTACTTTTAGTTTATTCTCAAAGGTGATCAGATTGAATTGAGGCCCACTGGCTTGAATCATCGATTCATCTATCATATTGGCTGCTTTCATATACCGTGAGTCACCCTTATGATTCTTAATGTTTTCCCAGTTTTGATTGTCTTTGATTCGTAATTGTTTTTCCGCACTTAACATCAGTTGTAGGATAAAATCATCGCTGAGTTCGATGTTTTTTAGTTTCTTTGTTGGTTTAACCTCAGGGACGTCTAGATCTAAGACGAAGGTGTCCCCTTGAGGAACGATTTTAGCTTCGCTGATTTTTTCTTCTTTAGGTTCAGCTTTTTCTACACTTGGTTCTACGATTGGTTCTGGGCCTTTTTGAACACTGGGTTTCTCGATGATCAAAGGTTCAACAACGATTTCTCTTTCAACCTTGATTTCTTTTTCAACTTTTACAGTTTTAGGTTTTTCCGTCTTAATGGGATCTTGTTGATAACTGGCTGTTTGAGATAAAGGGGCGTTAAGATGCCCAATCAACTTCAATAAGCCAATCTCAAAATAAGATAAGACATCCGAGGCTGAACGATATTTCTCAGTGGTCTCCATCAAATCATCGATCATTTTAAGGGCTATAGGAGAAGGAATCACATTGAGAGATTTAGCTTCTTCGACGGTTAACTTCATCAATAACTTTGAATCCTTGGTGTAGGCATATATAACGGATTCTTTTAGAAGTTCCATCAAATCGTTGGTTAATCGTCTAATATCGATGTTTTTCTGGGTAATCGACTCAATTTCTTCCATTAAAACTCCAACATCTTGATTTTGAATGGCTTTTAATAGTTTTAGTTTATCTTGGGTCGTTGCAATCCCATAAATATCATTGACATGTTGAGCAGTAAGATTGTCTTCACTGTAGGCAATGACCTGTTCCAAGATACTCAAGGCATCACGAACGCCCCCATCAGAGAGTTGACTGATAAGTCGGGTTGCTTCATGATCAAATTTGATGTTTTCTTTAGTAAGAACTTCTTCTATTCTCCCTTGGATGTCTTTTTGACTGACACGGGTAAAATCATAGCGTTGGCATCTTGAGATAATGGTCGGCAAGACTTTATGTGGTTCAGTGGTCGCTAAGATAAAGATGACATGAGATGGCGGTTCTTCTAAGGTCTTCAGTAAGGCATTAAAAGCCCCTTGTGATAGCATATG
>CAZXTB010000233.1:0-2550 GCA_964643535.1 uncultured Erysipelotrichaceae bacterium
AAAGTGAGTCACCCAACTGCTTGAGTTTGTCCCTAGTACTGAGGACTCCTTGTTTTAATTCATAAAATTCCATTTATTTCGTTTCCTTTATCTCAATACGCATTCTCATACAGAAGTTCAAGACTTCAGATGCGATTGTATTCATCATATCTTCAAACAACTGATAGCCTTCTTCAACATACGCTTGAAGTGGTTTAGACTGCGCATAAGATCTTAAATGGATACCTTCTCTTAGTTTACTCATCGTATCGATGTGTTCTTGCCAAGAACGATCTACGATCGTTAAGACAACGTTCTTCTCAAAGCCTAAGCCGTATTGACGAACAGGTTCTAGTTTAGCTTCATATGCAGCCCAAGCTTTGTCTTTACAGTAACCATGGATCTTTTCAAGCTCTAAGCCATTTAGATCAGCTTCTGAGATATTCAGGTCTTTAAACCCGATCTTCTCAAAGGCAGTAATTAAGTCTTCAGAGTGAAGTTTTTCTTTCCCATCACGAACGATATGTGCATTGACTAAGTTATCAATAACACGCGTAAACATATCTTCAATCAAAGAATGGACATCTTCGTGTTCTAGGATATAGTTTCTTTGACCATAAATGATCTCACGTTGTTGTCTTAAGACATCATCGTATTCTAGTAGAGTCTTACGGACATCGAAGTTGACCCCTTCGACTCTTTTTTGAGCGTTGGTGATGGAATTGGTAACGAGCTTAGATTCAACCGCTTGATCACCCAATCGAGCGAATAAGCTTTCATATCTTTCAGATCCAAATCGAACCATCAGTTCATCTTGAACAGAGACAAAGAATCTTGAAAAACCAGGATCTCCTTGTCTTCCAGATCGACCTCTTAACTGATTATCGATACGACGAGATTCATGACGTTCAGAACCAATGACCGCTAAGCCACCCAATTCACGTACACCTTCGCCTAATTTAATATCGGTTCCACGCCCCGCCATATTGGTGGCGATCGTAATGGCTCCTTTTTGACCTGCTTTCGCAATGATGTCAGCTTCACGCGCATGATTCTTCGCATTAAGCACTTCATGTCTTAAATGATTCTAAGTCAAAACCTTAGAGATAAATTCTGAAGTTTCTACCGCAATGGTCCCAATCAACATCGGTTGTCCCATCGCGTGTCTTTCTTGAACTTCAGCCAATAGAGCTTGGAACTTAGATTTACGGCTCCCAAAGACCGCATCAGGCATATCAATACGTACGACCGGTTTATTGGTAGGGATCGCTAAGACACGCATGTTGTAGATGGATAAGAATTCTTCTTCTTCAGTTTTAGCTGTCCCAGTCATCCCACAAAGCTTCTTATACAATCTAAAGTAGTTCTGATAGGTGATCGTCGCCATCGTAGAGGTTTCTTGTTTAATAGGAACCCCTTCCTTAGCTTCAATGGCTTGATGTAAGCCATCTGAGAAGACACGTCCTGTCATCATACGACCGGTAAATTGATCGACGATAACGACTTGATTTTCTTGAACGACATAGTCTACGTCTAGACCCATGACATAGTTCGCTTTTAAAGCTTGATGTAGATGATGAACCAAGTTGGTATGTTGAATGTGATAAAGGTTCTCGACTTTGAACAGTTTCTCAGCCAAGGCAACCCCTTTCTCAGTCAATTGAACGCTACGAGCTTTTAGATCTACTTCATAGCCATCGTTTTCTTTCAAGGACTTAACGAAATGATCCGCATTTAAATAAAGATTGGCAGTCTGTCTTTGTCCACCAGAAATAATCAATGGGGTTCTTGATTCATCGATCAAGATGGAGTCGACTTCATCCACCAAAGCCATATTGAGTGGACGTAAGACACGATCGTTGACCTTGGTCACCATATTGTCTCTTAAGTAATCGAAACCAGATTCCGCATTGGTCGTATAGGTTATATCACAAAGATACTGGGCTCTTTTTTCACTAGGTACCAATCTTCTTAGATTAAGACCTACCGTTAAGCCTAAGAAACGATGGATGGATCCCATCCATTTAGAGTCACGTTCAGCCAAGTATTCATTGACGGTAATGATGTGGACCCCTAGTCCACCTAAAGCATTTAGATAAACAGGAAGTACTGACGTTAAGGTCTTACCTTCCCCTGTTTTCATCTCAGCGATATCGCCTTTATGTAGCACGATACCCCCCATGATTTGAACGAGGTAAGGGTATTCACCGATGACACGTTTAGCTGCTTCTCTAGCTACCGCAAAGGCTTCTACCAATAAATCATCCAAGGTTTCACCTTGGGTGAGTCTGGTTCTAAATTCTACTGTTTTGGCTTTAAGTTGATCATCTGATAAGGCCGCCATTGGCAGCGATAGGGCATCAACTTGTAAAGCTTGCTTCTTTATGACTTCTAGTTGTTTACCGTCTCCGTTAAACAGTTTTTCTATGATTCCCATGTGAACCTCCGAAATTGCATAGTTATTATAGCATTATAATTATGTGTACATTATGGCAAGCGTTTTATCCTCATTTTGACAACAAAAAGGTTGGACTTTCGTCCAACCTTTATGAGCTTATATCTTAGTGATAT
>CAZXTB010000234.1:0-2517 GCA_964643535.1 uncultured Erysipelotrichaceae bacterium
GCATGCTTCGTTGATTAAGGTAAAAACATTTCCTGTCCAAGTAGGCACCTTCGATACGATCGCAACCGTCTTTATCAAGACCATCGATGAGATCGATTATTATTTGATTGAACACGCAACTTACTTTGAAAGAGATGGCTATTATGGATATCCTGACGATGGGGAAAGATTCTCTTTCTTTCAACACGCTGTCTTAAGGATGATCGAAGAAAAGGTCATCGAACCAGAAGTCTTACATAGCCATGATTGGCATACAGGTTTGATTCCTTTGTTGGTAAAGACCCTGTATAAAGATCGCATCAAGACCCCATTGACTTTGTTTACGATCCATAACCTCTTCTTTCAGGGTTGTTTCCCTTATTCGATGTTAGAAAGCTGTGTAGGTCTACCTAACAGTTACTATTTCGATGGATCTTTAAGATTCAAAGATGGGATCAGTTTTATGAAAGCAGGGATTCTTTATGCAGATCTAGTCACCACCGTTTCTGAGACCTATGCTTCAGAAATCTTGACCCCAGAATTTGGGGAGAATATGGAAGAAATTTTAAAATTACGTCAACGTGATCTCTTTGGGATCGTTAATGGGATCGATGTGAAAGATTGGAATCCTGCTAGCGATAAGTATCTTGCGGCGCCTTATAGTACCCAAAACATAGCCAAAGGCAAACAAACCAATAAATTGGCCATTCAACAAGAACTGGGACTTAGACAAGACCCTAATGTGATGTTGGTGGCGATGGTATCTCGTTTAACGGACCAAAAAGGCATTTGGCTGTTGCTTCAATCAATGAATCAAATCATGGGTTGGGATATCCAGCTGATCGTCTTAGGTACGGGTGATCAACACGTTGAAGGCCAACTTAAAACAATCGAGTATCGTTTTCCTCATAGAGCGGTCTTCTATTGTGGTTATAATGAATCCTTGGCTCATAAGATCTATGCAGGGGCTGATGTCTTATTGATGCCTTCGTTGTTTGAACCTTGTGGAATATCACAGTTGATAGCGATGCATTATGGGACCTTGCCTTTGGTTAGAGAAACAGGAGGCTTAAAGGATACGGTTGAGCCTTATAATGAACATACTAAAAAGGGCACAGGCTTTACCTTTGGACCTTTCAGTGTAGAAGACTTTAAACATGTCTTGTGGATGGCGTATGAGGTCTATACCTTTAGGCACGATGACTTTAAGACCATGATCAAACAAGCCATGCATAAAGATGTATCTTGGGATAAATCTGCGAAGGCTTACGCTAAACTCATCAATAAACGATTGAAATAAAGGGAGAAATCCCTTTTGTTTATCCTGTGAAAACGTTAACAAAGTAGGCAAAAAGCGTTGAGATAAGCCCTTCATAATGGTATAATCTTTACGTATTAGGAGGAACCTAAAATGGCAAAAAAGACAGTAAGAGATTTACAAGTTAAAGGTAAACGTGTCATTGTGAGAGTCGACTTCAATGTACCCATCAAAGATGGCGTCGTTAAAGACGAAAACCGCATTGTACAAGCATTACCGACCATCAACTATTTGGTGGAACATGGCGCAAGAATCATCCTCTTGTCCCACTTAGGCAAAGTTGATCACAAGGATCCCACCAAGACCGACGCAGACAAAGCCAAAAACAACATGGCTCCTGTCGCAGCGAAATTGGCTGGACACTTGAAGACCAAAGTAAGCTTCGTCGCTCAGACGAAGGGAGCTGATCTTGAGAAAGCTGTCGCTGATTTGAAAGACGGAGAAATCGTCGTCGTTCAAAACACCCGTTATGAAAAGGGTGAAGAAAAGAATGATCCTGAATTGTCCAAGTATTGGGCATCTCTAGGAGAACTGTTTGTGACAGATGCCTTTGGTTCTGTACACAGAGCCCACGCATCAACCGTAGGAATCGCTCAACTCTTGCCTAGCGCATTAGGTTTCCTGGTTGAAAAAGAAGTATTGATGTTGACCAAGGCTGTATTTGAACCTGAGAAACCATTCGTGGCGATCTTAGGAGGAGCTAAGGTTTCTGATAAAATCAAAGTTATCGAAAATTTATTAAAGATCGCTGATAAAGTCATCATCGGTGGTGGTATGGCGTATACCTTCTTAAAAGCCCAAGGCAAAGAAATCGGGACTTCCTTATTGGAAGCTGATAAGGTCGATATGGCCAAAGACTTCTTGACCCATCATGGGAAGAAGTTGGTCTTGCCTGTAGACTTTACAGTTGCTTCTGCGTTTGCGGAAGATGCAGATCATTATGTTGTTGATGCAGATCATATCCCTGCTAACTATATGGGTCTAGATATTGGACCTAAATCAATTAAGCTGTTTGAAAAAGAACTACAAGGCGCCAAGACAGTTGTCTGGAATGGCCCTATGGGTGTCTTTGAGATGAAGCCTTATGCGATCGGAACGATTGCGATCTGTAAAGCCATGTCTGAATTACCAGGCGCTTATACAGTCATCGGTGGAGGAGACTCTGCAGCGGCTGCAATCGAGAATGGTTTCGAAGATGGATTTAGCCACATTTCAACTGG
>CAZXTB010000235.1:0-2515 GCA_964643535.1 uncultured Erysipelotrichaceae bacterium
AAAAGGATTGACTTTAAACGGATCTAAGATTGGGATCGATCATTTGATCGAATTGGGCGTAACTCACGTTCATCTCTTGCCGACCTTCGATTATCGTAGTATTGATGAGACTAAACTGGAGAATGGTTCCTTTAACTGGGGCTACGATCCACAAAACTACAATACCCCAGAAGGATCCTATTCTAGCGATCCCTACCATGGGGAAGTACGAATCAATGAATTCAAAAAGATGGTGATGGCGCTTCATGAGGCTGGAATCGCTGTCGTAATGGATGTCGTTTATAATCATACAGGAGCTTCTTCTGATTCTGATTTCAGTAAGATTGTCCCTGGTTATTACTATCGATATGGAGCTGATGGGAAGTTCTCCAATGGTTCTGGTGTAGGCAATGAAGTCGCTTCTGAAAGAGCGATGGTACGTAAGTTTATCGTGGATTCTGTCTCCTATTGGGTCAAAGAATACCACATCGATGGATTCCGTTTTGATCTTATGGCTCTTCATGACATCGATACGATGAATGCGGTCAAAGATGCCTGTGAAGCGCTTAATCCTAATGTGTTGATTTATGGGGAAGGCTGGACAGGTGGGACTTCTACCTTACCTGATGCGCAGAAATCCTTGAAAGTAAATGTGCCTTCTCTTAACGATATCGCTGTATTCTCAGATGATATTCGTGATGCGATAAAGGGCCATGTCTTTACGAAACTCGATAAAGGTTTCGTCAATGGTGGTTTAGGCTTAGAAGAAAGCATTAAATTTGGGATCATTGCTTCTACTCAAAATAAACAAGTCGATTATTCTCAAGTGAAGTATTCTAAATTCTATTATGCGACTTCTCCGACACAGATCGTGACCTATGTAGAAGCTCATGATAATTTGACCTTATGGGATAAGCTTCTATTGACCAATCCTACCTATAGTGATGAAGATCGTATGGATATGCATAGAATGGCCAATGCGATCGTATTGACCTCTCAAGGGATTTCTTTCATCCATGCGGGGGCTGAATTCTATCGTACTAAAGGAGGCAATGAAAACTCTTATAATGCGACAGATGCGGTCAATCAACTCGATTGGTTACGTAAAGCGACCTATCAAGATAACACAACCTATATCGCAGGTCTCATTCAACTAAGAAAAGCTCATCCTGCCTTTAGAATGACCACCACTGCCGACATCAAAGCGAACCTTAAGTTCGATGAGACAACTGTAGCGAATGTGGTGGCGTATACCTTAGGCAATAACGCCAATGAGGATGAATGGGATTCGATTAAAGTCTTGATGAACGCCAATGATACCGAAGTGA
The DNA here is from genome assembly GCA_964643535.1 of uncultured Erysipelotrichaceae bacterium. Taxonomy (GTDB): domain Bacteria; phylum Bacillota_I; class Bacilli_A; order Erysipelotrichales; family Erysipelotrichaceae; genus UBA2212. Next base: position 1,308 of record CAZXTB010000235.1, read on the forward strand.
CTTATACCCTAGAAAAGAGTGGTAGGGTCGTTGTGGTCGATAAGGATCAAGCCGGAGTAACGAAGATCTCTGAAGTTTCAGGAAAGACTGTTACGATCGCAGCCCATAGTTTAATGGTTCTGGTTGATTCTAACTCTTATTATGGGACCAATTGGGCACTGATCATCTTGATCGGTTCAGTTGTTGTGATTGGAGCTGGATTAGCGTATTACTTCTTGATCATGAAAAAGAAGAAAGTCGTTTAATACTTCTCATCTAATAATCAAAAGACATCGATGAAGTCTCGATGTCTTTTTTATTCCTTATCTGATTTAGTAAAGTGGTATACTGGTTTAAAAGGGGATAACTATGAGAAAAAAGCTTAGTTTGATTCTTAGTTTAGCGATCTTGATGACACTGCTTGGATGTTCAATAAACGATGATTCTTCATCGACCAAACAAGAAAAAGCGGTAAGTAACAGTATTGCTTATATAAAGAATTCTTCTTTCACCTCCAAGGACCTTATCGATACGAAACAAATTTCGATCAGTTTAGCGACACAGACCACATGGAAATCCGTGTGGGATAAAGAATCACCGGTGGATGAGGGAGATGTTGATTCTACAGATTGGATCATAACGATTGGGGATACATCAGGTCATGATTTTGCGATCATTGTCTGTGACAGTGAAAGCAGTAAAGTCATCGGATACAAACCCATCGATTAAGTTACCTAAAATCCATAAACCTAGAATGTACTCAAAGCGTAACAAATTATCTTTTTAAGAATAAGGAAAAAAATGAGAATGATGAAAACAGTGCTTAAAATAGTATAATAGGGGTATGGAACTAACACTCATCGATCTACATCGAATCAAAGAAATCGCCATTAAAGCAGGAGCTCTTATCATGGAGATTTATGACACGTCTTTCGAGGTAAAAACAAAGGCTGATGATTCTCCACTCACAAAAGCAGATATGATTTCAAATGACTATATTCTAAAAGAACTAAAAAGATTCTATCCAGATATTTTTGTCTTATCTGAAGAAAGCAAAGATGATCTTAATCGATTAAGAGAAGAATGGTTGTTTGTGGTAGATCCACTGGATGGGACAAAAGAATTCATTAAACATAATGGTCAGTTTACAGTCAACATCGCCTTGGTTTATCGTCATCATCCTGTCTTAGGGGTCATTGTAGCGCCTGTCTTAAAGAGAACTTATTATG
>CAZXTB010000236.1:0-2494 GCA_964643535.1 uncultured Erysipelotrichaceae bacterium
GAAAACAAAAACGATTGTCGCTGTTGAAATGAGTCTAGATGATGCCATTATGCAGATGGAGATGTTGGGTCATTCCTTCTTCATCTATACCGATGAAGAACACAAAGACATCTCAGTCGTCTATAAACGTTTAGATGGTGGATACGGTCTACTGGAAACCCAAAAAAATTAATCGATGAGGAGTTCTAAGGAACTCCTTTTTTATGCGTCAAGTGTGATGTGATATAATACAGACAGGTTGGTGAAACAATGAAATGGTATGATAAAGTAAAGAATTTTGTGGCTCCAGTTCAAGAAGATCTTGAATTAGATGGAGAAGATGCGAAAGCACTTAGTGATTATGAAGCCCCCTCCAATAAGAAACTCAATGCGCAGGTGAGTGCTGATACGAAGATGGTTCTTTTTGAACCTAGATCTTTCGATGAAGCAGAAGACATCGCTCGTTATTTGAAAGATAAGAAAGCAGCTGTCGTTAATTTGCATCGTTTAAATCGCGAATATGCGCAGCGTTCTATCGACTTTTTGACAGGGGTCATCTTCGCTTTAGATGGTTCCATTCAAAAAATTGGCCATAATGTGATCTTATGTACCCCAAAAAGCATCGGAGTTCATGGGAAAATCAATTTTGATCAAGATCAGGATGAAGAATAGCGACTTGAAAAGGCCATAAACTTGTGGCATAATACCGAGTATTAAGGAGGAGCACCTATGGTAGAAATCAAACCTAGATTTAGGATCAGTAAACGCGGTTATGATCGATTCGCTGTAGATGATACCTTGGATCGTTTGACCTTTGAACGAGAAACCTTAAAACAACAACTTGAGACCTACAATAAACAAATGGCTGAAGCCAATGAACAGTTGATCTCAATCAAAACCCGTTACCAAAGTCTACTCTCTGAACTGAGTGTTCGAGAAAAAGCCGCAGATGATATTGCGAGGTTAGCTTTAAAAGAAGCCAACTCAGTGATTGCTTCTGCCCAAAACAATGCCGATTCGATCGTAAGGGAAGCCTTATCGACCGCAAGGATCGTCTTGGTAGAAATCGCACGCATCTCTAAAGAAGCCAAAGGCATCAAGAAAGAAATGCACGATCAATTAGAAGCGTTGACGAAGGCGCTTGATAACTTCGTAATACCGGTTATTCCGGCGATTAGTTTAGTAGACGATAAAGACAACGATCAAGACAACGCCGGCTGAGGCGGTTCAGAGAGCTTTTGGATGGTGAGAAAAAGCCCATAATCAGTCAGGTTATCCCTTGTGAGTCATTGCTTCGACATGTAGAAGCGATCGATGTGCCGCGTTAAGGCAATAAGTGCGTTGTGAAAACAGCGAACTAAGGTGGTACCACGTTAAGCGTCCTTAGATTGGACGCTTTTTGTTTGAAAGGAAAAAGAAACATGGAATACAAAGACACATTATTGATGCCTGAGACTCAATTTGAAATGAGAGGCAATCTAACCCAGAAAGAACCGCAGTTTCAAGCGCGTTGGGAAACCAATCGTTTATACGATGAAATGGTTAAGATCAGAGAAGGTAAGACACCTTTTGTCTTACACGATGGACCTCCTTACGCCAATGGAAACATCCATATTGGACATGCCTTAAACAAGATTCTAAAAGACATCGTCGTTAAGAGTCGTTTTATGATGGGCCATCAAGTGACCTTTATTCCTGGATGGGATACTCATGGTTTACCTATAGAGACGGCCATCACCAAACAGGGTCATAATCGTAAAGCAATGACGACAGCTCAGTTTAGAGCACTGTGCGATGATTTCGCAAATAAACAGATCCAAACCCAAATGGCCGATATGAAAGCTTTAGGAACCATTGGGGATTATGATCACTACTACGCGACTTTACAACCAGAATTCGAAGCAGCTCAGGTGTCTGTTTTCGCCAAGATGGCCATGGATGTGATGATCTATAAAGGACTGAAACCAGTCTATTGGAGTCCATCTTCAGAGAGTGCCTTGGCTGAAGCTGAAATCGAATATCATGATAAGAAAGATGACACGATTTTCGTGGCTTTTGACGTAACAGATGGAAAAGGGGTCTTGGATAAGGGTGATAAGTTTGTCATCTGGACGACAACACCTTGGACTATTCCGGCTAACTTAGCGATCTGTTTAAATCCTAATTTAAAATATGATCTCGTCGATACCTCCAAAGGGAAACTCATTGTAGGACATGACTTGGTTGAAAGCTTGATGACTAAATTTGATTTAGCGCCTTATAGTGTCTTAAAGACCTTTAAAGGATCTCAACTGGAATGTATCGAAACCAAACATCCTTTCTATGATCGTGTTTCGTTGGTTATTTTAGGAAATCACGTTACTGAAGAAGATGGGACAGGTTGTGTTCATACAGCACCAGGTCATGGGGTCGATGACTTTAATGTGGGAATGAAATATGATCTTCCTGCTTTTTGTCCGGTTGATGACAGAGGTTGTATGACCGAAGAAGCAGGGGATTTCTTAGCTGGGCAGTT
>CAZXTB010000237.1:0-2149 GCA_964643535.1 uncultured Erysipelotrichaceae bacterium
CTTCGAAATGTTCAGCCAATTCTTTAGCTCGATCAAAGATAGGATCCTTTTTTAGTCGAGTCAAGAGTTCTTCACTGATCAAGATCGGGTCATGATTTCTCATGCGTTCAATCGCAATGGTCAAATGTAAGATAAGACCTATATAAGAGTTCTGAGCTAAACGATTGGCCCATACCGTATCATTGTCTTCAAGGACTTGGATGACTTGCCAAAGGATGTCCTTATTGAGGACGTTAAGGATACTATCAGGACCTTGATGACGGAAATAATCTTCGATGTCCCAGGGAGACTTTGTCGATGAAATCAAACGGGTAAACTTATCCTCTTCCATATGTTGATAAATAAAATCAGTGATTGCTTTTCTAAAGTCTTCTTCAGAGCCTTCACAATATAGATTAAATCCAGGTTTTCTAACCAAGGTGATCTTATAGGCATTCAATAAGGGTTCTAATCCATTGATGTCATTTGAGATGGTGGCTTCTGAGACTTGAAAAAGATTGGCATATGTAATCAATTTTTGTAGACTCTTGTTTTTTAGTAGCTCAGCTAAAAGAGCTTGCTGACGATCATCTTTGTCTAAGCTTCCTTGATTGGCTGAGATCTGAAGCAATAAACTCTTAAAATGAAGCTTATCATCAGAACTCCCATCCAACTTGACCCCTAATCCTGTCTTAGAAACCACAGACAAAGCATAGGTCTTTAAGATCCCATTGATGTCCTTCATTTCTCTAAACAAGGTACGTTTACTTGTTTTACAATAGTCGGCCAATTCACTCACTGTTTTATAGTCATTGCTATCTGCCAGCAAAGTTAAACAATGGATCATTCGTGGACTCAGTATGGCGAGGCGTTGTGTCATAGGTTCATTATAGAACATCCATCTCTTCTTTCGATAGTGACAAGATTGAATTGTGTCTTAGAATCCTAGTGCCAAAAGTAAAAAGGAGCTTTTCAGCTCCTTTTAGATTATTTATCTTCAGTAAAACGTTTAACGATCAAGTCGTATTCAGGTGCTCCAACGAAATTACGAATGGTAACAACTTCTACGCCAGGGTGTTCTTTACGAGCACGGGCTCCTAAGGATTCGTGAGTGACGATGAGTTGAACATCAGATGGAACATCTTCGATTGAAGTATGAGCCACAGAGATATCAACACCGGCAGCTTTCAGTTTCTTTTTGAGTGTGCTGGCCCCCATGGCACTGGATCCCATTCCAGCGTCGCAAGCGAACACAATTTTTTTAATCGCAGTCATTTATTTGCCTTTGTTGGCTTTTGATTCTGCGGTAGCTTCTTCTAATTCAGATTTTGTTTCAGTGAACTTGTAGACCAAGGATGAAACAAAGAAGGAAACCCCTGCAGATAGAGCAATACCCAACCAAACTTTCAGCAAGTCGCCAGAAGCCATAGCGGATAGAGCGAAGATTGATCCAGGTGATGGAGGAGCAACCAAGCCAGCATTCAATAGAACGAAGGTGAACACGCCAGTAGCGCCGCCAGCGATAACGCCAGCCAACAGCAATGGATTCATCAAAACGTATGGGAAATAAATTTCATGGATACCACCCAAGAAGTGGATGATGACGGCGGAAGGAGCAGAATCCTTAGCCAAACCTTTTCCAAAGAACCAAGCAGCTACTAAGACACCAAGACCAGGTCCCGGATTTGTTTCAATAAGATAGAAAATAGATTTTCCGGTTTCAGCAACTTGAGCAATTCCCAAAGGACCGAAGATACCGTGGTTGATGGCATTGTTCAAGAATAAGATCTTAGCAGGTTCAACAACGATAGAAGCTAAAGGCAATAAGTTAGCATCAACGAAGACTTGAACACCAGCACCAAACCAATTGGTTACGGAAGTAACGACTGGTCCAACACCGAGTAAACCGATACCAGCGAATACAGCAGCGATGATCCCAGCTGAGAAGTTGGCAACCAACATTTCAAAGCCAGAAGGAATCTTGTCTTCAACTGCATTGTCGAATTGTTTCAAGACCCAAGCTGTGATAGGACCCATAATCATAGCGCCCAAGAACATAGGGATACCACCACCGACGATAACGCCGACAGTAGCTGTAGCCCCAACGACAGCACCACGTTGACCATGAACCATCTTACCACCTGTATAACCGATTAATAAAGGCAACAAG
>CAZXTB010000237.1:2159-2481 GCA_964643535.1 uncultured Erysipelotrichaceae bacterium
GAACATCCAACGCCAGTTGTTCACCCCGAAATCATGCAACAAGTAATTGATCATTGGTCCAACTAAGGTAACCAATTTTTCATTTGGTAACCAGCCGGTTCCAATAAATAAGGCTGTGATCAATCCCCAAGCAACGAATGCGCCCAAATTCGGCATAACCATTCCACTTAAGAAACGACCGAAACTTTGAATCTTCTCTTTCATAGTACCTCCCTTTTTTGGTAATGTGAGAACAGGTGACAAGCACCTTCATCCACAGTATAGTTTACCTTGTAAGCGTCTACAACACTTCACGCAATAAGTGTGTCAATGTCGACTAGTG
>CAZXTB010000238.1:0-2469 GCA_964643535.1 uncultured Erysipelotrichaceae bacterium
TCACCTGTCAGGTGTCCTGTGTGAAGGGGTAGAAGCACCGGTTTTATGGACTTTGGGTGCGGTTTCATGAGATGAATAGAGGCTTTTATCGAGTATCCGGTGGAACAGACATCATCGAGTAAGATGATGTCTTTATCCATAATCATCTCTGGATGAATCAAGCGTAGATGATTCTTTATTCTAGATCGTTGAGTCACGCTTCGTTGACTTTGTTTAATGTCATCTTTCTCAAAAGGACTGAGTAAATCTAAGTTAAGTTCCTTATAAAAACATCGTAACGCATCAAAGCCTCTGGACTTTGTTTTCTTCTCAGAAGAAGGCACCAATACAACAGTCTTCTCTTCACACATCTTTCGTAATGATGAAATATGTGGATGAAGAAAAACAGGAGCCAAAGCCACATCTTTGTTTTCTTTAACCTGAAAGATCATTTTCTCAAAGAACGAATCGTATTGATAAAACGCATAAACTTCAAAATCCAAAACGGAAACCTTTTTCTTCAAGGGGATCAGCTGTGATCGACAATACCCACATAAGACATCTTCTTTTCTAAAAAGATCGACGAGACTTAAGCCATCACTTAAATCACAGAAGCAGTTAAGACAGACAGGTTGGCTTTGGATAAATCCTTCAAACAGTTTCTTAGTGCGCTCGTAGATCTGAAACATAGAAATTTTACCTCCCCTCTAGGGAAAGCAGGATCTCTTCCTACTCTCCCCGCAATCTGAGTCAAGACAGCTGTATCGAATACCTGATGATCAGCCTGTATGACAGCTACCTGGATATCACTGAACGTAACCCCTCTTTCTAAAACAGTGGTGCTTAGTAGACGAGGAATCTTCTTAGACTTAAACCCTAAAATGAGTTCATCTAAGTCATCACTAGAGGCATGAGCGAAAGGAAGCTTTAACAGTTTAGATAAGAGCTTCCCTCGCTTTAAACTAGGGACAAAAATCAACCACATTTTTTTAGAGCGACTTAAGATCCAATAAAGCACGATCACCTGAACCCAAAAAGGAGAATAAATGAGTTGGGGTATCGGTAATGGTACTTGATGAGGTCGCACATTAAGTGAGAGTTGTTTAAGCTTTCCTTGTTTAACTTGTTTGAGTAAGCTTGGATCAGGTGTCGCCGTTAAATAGATGAGATGTCCTTTTACAGCCTGTCTCATGAATCCATGTAGGACAGGGTTGTTTCTAAAAGGAAAGGCATCAGGTTCATCGAGAATCAAACAGTCGAAATGTTTTCGATATCGATAAAGTTGATGCGTCGTCGTGATGATTAAATTCCCACTGACATCTTGGGTATGACCTTCACATACAACGGTTACTTTGATGGATGGGAAAGCCACTTTAAATCTTTCATAGAGCTGTAAGGCAACCTGTCTTCTCGCAACCGCAACCCCTACGTTTAAGGATCGATTTAGATGATCTTTGATGGTTTCCATGACGAGCTCTGTTTTTCCTGCCCCACATACTGCGTTGATCAATAGGTCATGATCTCTAGAAAGATCTCGACAAGTCTTGGCAATCTGATTTTGAGCTGGCGTCAGTTCAAAGTTCAAGCGATAATCAACAGAGTCAACACTCAAGACGTCTTTGACATCCTCGCCTTGAAAACCTATACACCTTCGACAGATCCATTCGCCGTTTACCTTCGCGAAGTATTTTAGTTCAGTATTTAGACATCGATCACAGGTAGGCATACCTCTAAATAGACAAGATATTTTAATATTCCTAAAAAAAAGACAATCTTGTGATTGTCTAAAGGTTTGGCCATTTTTCGATCTTCGTCCCGGTTACGAAGAAAGCTTTTTTTGCGTGTTGAGCTAAAGGGGTATCTGAGAGTGAATCTGAATAGAATTCATCGATCGAATCTAATGGATTCTTCTGTTCAAAGCGTTTTACTTTTTCAGGTCCCCAACAGTTTTCTTCACTGTGTCCTGTTTTTGGATCCACAACGCTCGCAATCAAAATACAACCCCATTCATTGATCAAAGGTTGAAGAAGAAATGTAGGAGAAGCAGAGATGATCACATCATCTTTCTTCTTTTGATTCAAATAGAATTCTTGAAGATGAACTCTATGTTGCTTCCAGAAATCAAGTACCCGTTCATCCATATTTGAGATGGAACTCATGTATCGATAGAAGGTCTGTTTCATTTGGGTCTTAGGAATGAGCTTTAGTTTATATCTTATCATCGCAACGATTTGTCTAGGAAAAAAGCGTAGGAGGGTCCAGTCTTTCTTTAAGTTATAGACATAGAAATCTATAGAGGAATCTCTAAGATAAACCGTCTTATCGAAATCATAAACATTCATAGTTTAAGCTCCTTTCTTAAACGCAACTTGAGTCGCTAATCCCAAAGTGATGAGGATCCAAAACTTAAAGATAAGGTCAAATAAAACAATCGCACGATTCGCATCACTTAACGCAAAGATCAAGAGAGCCGCATTGATCACCCCTAAA
>CAZXTB010000239.1:0-2462 GCA_964643535.1 uncultured Erysipelotrichaceae bacterium
TGAACAAGCGGATGCGATCATGGTGAACCATGGGGCAACCACTGAACGTTATTTGCCTTCCAATGAACTTAAGACCTTATGTCTACAACACGATCTCCATATGCAACAAGCTCAGGTCAAGCATTTAGGGACCGATGCGAACTATCTCACGATGATAAAACTCGTGGATGCCTTAAGACAAAAGATCACCATCATCACCGATGCAGAAGTCAACGATGTCGATGCGAAAAATAAAATCGTTACCTATACAAAATCAAAAAGCACTCATAATATCGAATCTGATGCAATCATCTTTGCTGTAGGCAGAGCCGGTAGTCGATTCTTTTCTACCTGGTGTGCCAACAATAAGATCCCTTTAATCAATAATCAAGTTGATATCGGTGTAAGAGTAGAGCTTCCTTATGAAGTATGGATGCATTTCTCTAAGCTCATCTATGAGCCTAAGATTTGGTATCGTTCTAAGAAATACGGAGACATTACCCGTATGTTTTGTTTCAATGAAAAGGGTCACGTCGTAATGGAGAATACCAACGATATCCTTACGGTTAATGGTCATTCTTTTAAAGAAGAACATAAGAAGACACCTAATTCAAATTTCGCCTTATTGGCGACCATTAAATTCACCACGCCTTTCAACGATCCTATCGACTATGCCCGTCATGTGGCTCATATGGGAAATCTTATCTCAGGCGGATCCGTCTTGGTTCAACGCTTTGGGGATTTGATGCAAGGACGAAGAACCGATGAGAAACGCTTAGCGGCCAATACGGTTCAACCTACTTTAAAAGCTGTCGCTGGGGATTTATCCTTGTGTATGCCTAAACGTCAACTCGACAACATCATCGAGACCCTACAAGCCCTCGATGAGATCGCCCCTGGAACTGCCAACGCGGATACCTTACTGTATGGGGTCGAATGTAAATACTATTCCGCAAGACCTGAAACCATTGATTTCGAATTGGTTAAGTCTCCTAATGTCTATGCGATTGGAGATGGAGCTGGGTTTACCCGTTCTTTGTCTCAAGCAGCAGCTCATGGACTCTATGTCGCAGATCTTTATCTCAATAAACTAAAGGAGAAATCTCATGATTAAAGCGGTTGTTGGCGCCAATTGGGGCGATGAAGGCAAAGGTAAGCTTACCGATGTCTTCGCAAAAGAATCCGATATTGTCGTTCGTTATCAAGGTGGCAACAATGCCGGTCATACCATCATCAACAGTTATGGCAAGTTTGCCTTGCATATGTTACCTTCAGGAGTTTTCTACAGCCACATCACCAATGTTATTGGAAACGGGGTCGCATTAAACATCCCTGCTTTCATCAAAGAACTAAGAGAACTTGAAGAACGCAAGGTCCCAAAACCAAACATCATTGTTTCTGATCGAGTTCAAATCGTCATGAGTTATCATGTCAATTTCGATAAATATGAAGAAGAACGTTTAGGTAAAGGCGCCTTCGGTTCAACCAAGAGTGGTATTGCACCTTTCTATTCCGATAAGTATGCGAAAGTTGGATTCCAAGTCTCAGAACTTTTTGATGAACAATGGCTCTCTGATAAACTAGACCGCATCTTACCCGCAAAGAATACTTTACTTGTCCATCTTTATGGAAAAGAAGCGCTTAAAAAAGAAGACATCATGGCTGAATTGATCGAATACAGAGGATTGATTGCGCCTTATGTCCATGATACCTTGAAGTTTTTCCAAACAGCCCTTGATGAACATAAAGTCGTTTTATTAGAAGGTCAATTGGGAGCTCTAAGAGACCCTGACTTTGGGATCTATCCGTATTCGACCTCCTCTTCAACCTTATCTTTCTATGGCCCAATTGGGGCAGGTTTACCACGATCGATTGATGAGATCTGGGCAGTCACCAAGGCTTATTCCTCTTCAGTAGGCGCTGGACCTTTCGTAACAGAGATCCACGATTTAGAAGAAGCCCAAATCTTACGCTCAAAAGGTGGAGATGCGGGAGAATATGGGGCGACCACTGGAAGGCCTCGTCGTATGGGCTATTTCGACGCAGTCGCGACAAGATATGGATGTCAAGTCCAAGGGGCAACGCATGTCTGTATGACCAATCTAGATGTCTTAGGATATCTCGATGAGATTAAAATATGTGTTGCTTATGAAGTCGATGGAAAACGTCGTGAACACTTCCCAAACATTACTCGTTTAGCCTATAGTGTTCCAATCTATGAAACCATGAAGGGCTGGAATTGTGACATCTCCCATGTCCGTAATTATGATGATCTGCCTGTCGAGGCCAAAGCCTATGTGGATCGTTGTGAAGCCTTGATTGGGGTCCAAATTGCTTTAGTATCAAACGGTCCTAATCGCGAACAAATCATGACAAGAAAAAAATGAGCCACAAGCTCATTTTTTAGTGTTTTTTTTGAATAAAATCGATGAAATCTGAAGGCGATAAAGGTCTACTCTTATGATAACCTTGGATATAATCGA
>CAZXTB010000240.1:0-2434 GCA_964643535.1 uncultured Erysipelotrichaceae bacterium
AAGTGTAGCTCTTTTTCAAGTATACATATAGATTGTGGAAATTCTGTGACAGGAAGCGGATTATCAAGTGTTTTCTCATAAAGGTTTTCTTTGAGTTGAAGCAGATGTTTAGGACCTGGTCTAACTAAGATGAGATAACGTTGAGCGATTCGTTGGGTTTCTTTTAAATCAAACGGAGAAAAAATCGACAATACCGCATCTGTACTTTGATCAGCGATGGGCGTCTTGGTGATGTTGGCTAAGACATAATCGATGTTTTGATTCGCTTTAGAAGCAATCTTAAGGGCAGACTTAGATAGATCTATGCCTACTAGAGGTATATTAAGGGCTCTCTCTAAGGCATTGGTATAGTAGCCTTCTCCACATCCTAGATCGATCAAAGCGCTTATCTTAAGGGATCCTAGGATGTCTATCAAGGCCTTTAATAGAGGATCATAATGTCCTTCACTTAAAAAACGATGTCTTGATAGGATCATGGCTTCTTCATCTCCATGAGACTTAGAAGAAGAACCCACTAAAAGATTGACATAACCAGATTTTGCTTTATCATAGGCATGGCCCTGCATACAGCAAAAACGCTTAGGTTCTTCTAGTAATTTTGTTTTACATAATGGACAGATCAGCATGACTCTATTTTATCACAGATGACAAACCCTTTGACTTTGAGTATACTGATACAAGGAGCGTGCTTTATGAAATTTGTATCATGGAATGTCAATGGCTTAAGAGCCATCTATACGAAAGGATTCCCAGAGATCTTTGCCTCCTTTGAGGCAGATTTTATTTGTTTACAAGAAACCAAAATGCAAGAAGGACAGTTAGAGTTCAACGTAGAAGGTTATACTTCTTACTTCAATTCTGCGGTTAAGAAGGGCTATTCTGGAACAGCCATCTGGGCAAAACACACACCTCTAAATGTCTATAGAGGTATCGATATGGAAGAACATGATCAAGAAGGAAGAGTTCTAACACTAGAGTATGAAAACTTCTATTTGGTCAACGTCTATACCACTAATTCTCAAGATGAACTTAAACGTTTACCTTATCGGATGATGTGGGAAGATGAATTTAGATTATTCTTGATGCGTTTGGATCAGAAAAAAGGCGTGATCTTGTGTGGTGACCTTAATGTGGCTCATGAAGAGATCGACTTGAAGAATCCTAAGAGTAATCGTAATAGTCCTGGTTTCAGTGATCAGGAAAGAGAAAAGATGACCCGTTTACTGAAGAGCGGCTTCATCGATACGTTTAGAGCTTTGTATCCCACGAAGATTCAGTATTCTTGGTGGAGTTATCGCATGGCTGCTCGTGAAAAGGGCGTTGGTTGGAGAATCGATTATTTCGTGATCTCTGAACGATTGAAATTGGCTTTAAAAGAAGCCAAGATCCATGATGATATATTTGGATCGGATCATTGTCCGGTCAGCATCGAGATCTTCTAATGCAAGACGAAAGTTATTTCGAGTTAAGACTAAGCAATACAGATTTAGAATCGATTAAAAACGCGGTACCTTCTAAGGAACAGTATTGTCCGCATTTTTTAAAGTGTGGTGGTTGTCAACTGCTCAACTGGGATTATGAAAAACAAGTTGAATGGAAAGGCAAACAAATGGAAGCCCTGTGTAATGACATCCAATTGACCCCAAAACCTTTTCTCAAAGCAGAGACCATTTTAGCCTATCGACATAAGAATACCTATACTTTAAAAGCTTTCAAGACTCAGATATTGGGTGGCTTCTATGCGATGAATTCTAAGAACTTAGTCACGATCAATCATTGTTTGATCCAAGATAAGAAAGCCGAAGTTATTTTTAATTCGCTTAAGACCATTTTAAAACAACAGAAACAACAAGTGTATGAACCGGATTATGATGAAGGCTATCTTAAACACATCGTCATCAGAGTCTCTAGTTCAACCGATGAGATCATGGTCATCTTGGTCAATGCCTCTTCTGAATTTCCTGGAAGAAAAAATGTTGTCACAGCGCTAAGAAAAGCTCATCCTGAGATCACATCGATCTATGAGAATACCAATCCTGAGCAAGGACCTTATGTCTTATCTAACACGAACAGATTGCTTTATGGTAGAGAGACCTTGACCGATAAGATGGGTGGTTTGACCTTTCATCTAGGTCCTTCCAGTTTCTTTCAAGTTCATCCTTCTCAAGCTGAGATGATGTTTAAAGAAGCCTTGTCTCATTTAGATCTACGTCCTACAGATACTTTGGTCGATCTGTATTGTGGTGTAGGCGTCATGGCTTTGATGTGTGCTGATAAAGTTAAAAACGTCATAGGGATCGAAAGTAATCCTGTTGCGGTAAAATTCGCCACAGAAAATGCGACCCTTAATCAAATCAACAACGCAAAGTTTTATAAGAAAAAAGTAGATGAATATATGGGTACAGCCGAAGGGGCAGACATCGTTTTAATGGAT
>CAZXTB010000241.1:0-2429 GCA_964643535.1 uncultured Erysipelotrichaceae bacterium
CTTAACCAAGCACTAAGTTCTTGATCGACTGCTTTCGGATCTTGAGCCAAAGGATCTTTAAAACCATGGAAACCTACGAGCTTTGACTTAGGAAGTTGCTTTTTAAAATTGTTTAAGGTCGATTCAGTACCGCCTCCAGAATGACAGATAAAGAGGGCTAAGTTCTTGCCTTCGAAAGAGACTGTGTTTAGTAAGGTATGAACAGAAGGAGCATAGCTTCCTGCCCATAAAGGACTACCAATAAAGATAAGGTCATAATCTTTAGGATCAGGTAGGGCTGAGATCAGTTTTGGAGATTCTTTAAAAATAACGCTTTTTCCTCCCCAGAAATACTTCCCAAACCCTTCTTTAGGGTTTTCTTTTTCTGGGATCAGTTCTAATAGATCTCCTTGATATTTCTGATGAATCAACTCTGCGATTCTTTTTGTGTTCCCTTCTAGGGAGTAATAAACAACCAGTGTTTTCATTTTGATTTCCTTTCTAACATTGTATCGTAAGATTCTTTATAGAACAAACCTAAGTACTCAAGGTTAATAGATTTATAGACCTAAGTTAATAAAAAGAGATTTACTGGTCATGGCTATACCTATTTGGTTAATGTATCAATTGAAGAGGAAAGGCTTTTATAGAGCTATTGAAGAATTGTGAAAACTTGATGCTTTATTGAATATTTTGGAAACATAAGTTTACTGATCATGAAAAATGTGCTTAAGAGAAGCCAACTCTTGATTTTTTAGTGGAATGTGGTATTTTTAAGGCGTATCATAGAAGAGAACGTATAAGAACTTATGGAGTATCAATGAAAAAGAAAAAATCGTTATTAAAAATTATAGGTGTAATCAGTACATTATTTGCCAGTATTCTTTTATCTCTGGTGATATTGATCGTTGCGGTGGTTACGCTAGTCTTCTATGGCCCATCAACGACAGCGAGAGATATGTTGGTCCTGACTTCTTTAGAAACCAGTGCGATGAAATTTGTGCCTCATCTTTATTTCTCTCAAGAGAAAATCGATGCGATTATTTTAGCCAACTCCGCAAGAGAAACCGATGAGACTTCCGATGGGGATGACATTACGATTCCTACCGATGAGATCGATTTAGAAAAGATCGAGATTGTAGAAATTTCAGGTCCTACCTTCGTTGGGAAACTGATGATCGTCAATGATCCTTCACGCGTCTATGTATCCGTCATAAAAAATTTCGCACCTGATAAAGGGGGTCAAAGACTCCTAGATATGGTGAAAGCAGAAAATGCCATTGGTGGAATCAATGGGGGTGCTTTCAGTGATGTCGGTGGTGTTGGGAATGGTGGTATGCCGATTGGAATCGTCATCAAAGATGGTAAAATCTTGGTCAATAGTGCCAGTCAATATCGTGTTTTGATTGGGTTTGATACAAATCACAAATTGGTCGTAGGGTCTATGACGGCTCAAGCTGCGATCGATCGTGGTGTAGTCGATGCGGTTAGTTTTGGTCCAGTTTTGGTTCTTAATGGAGAAAGAGCTGCGATTTCTGGTTCAGGTGGAGGTCTTAATCCACGAACAGCCATTGGTCAACGTGCTGATGGGGCTATTCTTCTATTGGTCATCGATGGACGTCAACCTACCAGTTTAGGAGCTACCTTTAATGATGTCGCAGATGTCTTGGTCAAATATGGGGCTGTAAATGCGGCTGCCTTAGATGGTGGTTCATCGACTTTAATGGTTTATGAAAACAAGATCTTAAATCAAACCAGTTTATTAACAGGTCCTCGTAGAATACCGACCTTCATCATGGTCTCGAAATAATATGAAACATAAAAAAACAAAAGGTCTTAAAGGCCTCCTACTTAACTACCTTAAGGTCTTCTCAGGGATCTTATTGGTGGTCTTGGTTATTGGTTATATGTATCTGCTTGATTATCAATCAAGCTTACCTTCAGATGCGGGACTTAAAGTCATCACCGCCATTGAGAAACTAGATTTAGATACTTTAGATGAGATGAGCTCTAACTTACCGATCTCATTGACCAATCCTGATATCTTTACTGAGTACTTAAAAGTATTCTCAGAAGAACCTGATCTTTATTTCTATGCGGGAACTTCTAAGGTAGAAAACCAAGATGTCTATATCATAGGCAATCACGATAAAATGATGGCCACATTGATTTTAGAGAAGACGGGTAAGAAATCTCTCTTTGGATTTGATAAATTTAAAGTCGTTGATTTAGTGTTTAAACCGCTTCATGAATTTAAGATCATAGCGCCATCTGGAGTAGATTTATTGCTTAATGGGGTCAGTATTGATGATCAAGTTCAAGATCTTAAAACGACTCAAATTCCAGCGTTTACTCAAGAAGCTTTCGGTTTAATAGAAACATTGACGTATACCTTCAAGAATTTCCAATTCATTTCCTCAGTAACGATTGATGGGCAAGATGCAGAAGTA
>CAZXTB010000242.1:0-2421 GCA_964643535.1 uncultured Erysipelotrichaceae bacterium
CCTACTCTTCCTCTAAGCTGATGAAGTTGACTTAATCCAAAACGATCCGCATCATAAATGATCATCACATTGGCACTTTGAACGTTTACACCAACTTCTATGACGGTCGTTGTAACCAAGATCTGAGTTTGATTAGATGTAAAGCGCTGTAGAACCGTTTCCTTAGCTTCTGTAGAGAGTTTCCCATGTAAGACATCAATGATGACTGTATTTCCTAAAAGCTTTCTTAAGGTCTTATTTACGCTATTGACGTCATTTAGTTCTAGATCACTGTCGCTTTCTATCGCAGGACATACCACATAGATCTGTTGTTTCTTTTCTATGAAAGATAAGAGCTCTGGAATCAGGGATTTTAAATCTAGATTTTGAATTAATTTTGTATGAACTTCTTTTTTGGATTGATGATACTGATCGATCGTCGATATTTCTAAATCCCCAAACAGCACATTCGCCATGGTTCTTGGGATAGGTGTCGCCGTCATCAATAAGAAATCAACTTTCTCACCTTTAGCACTTAGAAGTCTTCTTTGATTGACTCCGAATCGATGTTGCTCATCCGCAACAACCAAACCACAGTTCTCAAATTTAACTTCTTCTGAAATCAACGCATGTGTTCCTACCAATACATCGATCTCATGATGAGCCAATCTTTCTAAGATCTCTTTTTTTGTTTTTGTGCTTAATGATGCATAGATGACTTCTACCTTCATCGATGAAGGTAAGTAGCTTTTTAAGGTAACATAATGTTGCTTAGCCAAGATCTCAGTAGGAACCAAGAGTGCACTTTGAAAATGAGCCAAATGAGTGGCATAGATCGCCATCGCAGCAATCACGGTCTTACCACTACCAACATCCCCTTGAAGTAAACGATACATTCGTCTAGGAGATTGTAGATCATTAAGCACTTCATCGAGTACTTTTCTTTGAGCACCTGTTAAGCTAAAAGGTAAGTTTGGAATCCATGATTCTATGACTCTACGATCGAATAATTTCATCTTTCCTGCTTGAACTTCTATGTT
The DNA here is from genome assembly GCA_964643535.1 of uncultured Erysipelotrichaceae bacterium. Taxonomy (GTDB): domain Bacteria; phylum Bacillota_I; class Bacilli_A; order Erysipelotrichales; family Erysipelotrichaceae; genus UBA2212. The sequence goes on from CAZXTB010000242.1 coordinate 1,020, forward strand.
TTCATATCGATCGAACTGTAATTTCGTTTGAAATCTAAGGAATTCTTCATATTTTAAAGTTCTAACCGCTTGTCTAAGTTCTTCTTGTCCTGTGGGTTGATGAATCCATTTTAGTGCTTGTCTTATCTGTAATAATTTATATTTCTCTTTAAGATCTACTGGAAAATCTTGAATAAAAGCTAAGTCTCTTAATAAGAGTGCCTTGTCGATGGTCTTTTGAAGATCGCTTTGGGTAAGATCTCGATTGACTCGATAAATGGGATGGATTCCTAAAAGACTTGATAAGGGTTGTCCTTTATATTGAGTTACTGTAATCGAGTGGTCCCCTTCATACTTTCCAAAGATCGTCATGGTTGAGGTGATGTTTGAAATCCATGGTCGATTAAAAATGGTTAGATTAAATAATCCTTGTTTGGTTTGAAACATAAAACGAGTCACACTTAACTTACCTCGAATGCGAGTTGTCTTCACCGGTTGAATGATGACTCCTTCTAAACTGATCTTATCCCCCCTCTTCCATTGTGAACTGGGAAGATCTTCAATGGTTTCATAACGTGATGGATAATGACGCAATAAAGACTCCAATGAATCCAATTGGACCTTATGGAGCTTTTCAATCATGCGTGGACTTAGTTTTAAGACAGATAGGTTACCCATAAAAGAAAAGGGCTAAAGCCCTTTATTCAACACCGATAATATACGAATAAACCGGTTGATGTCCTAAGTGGACTTCCACTTCGCAAGCATCGAAATGCTCAGTAATGTAGGAGATCAGATCATTCTGTTCTTCTTCATTCACATCTTCACCGACTATGACCGTAATGAGACCATCTTCTGAGCTCACCAATTGATCCATCAAACGTTTTGCAGCTTCAGTTTTAGAAGGAACTGAAACTACGATGGTTTTGTTCAAGATGCCCATATAGTCGTTGGCACTGATACTAACCCCATCCATACTACTGTCTTTAATGGCATAGGTTACCAAACCCGTTTTAACGTGTTTGAAAGCCCCTGTCATTTCAGCAATGTTCTCTTGAACATCCACTTGTGGATTAAACATGACACAAGCACTTAAACCTTGAGGAATACTCTTGGTTGGGATGACATGAACATCTAAATCATCCATTAAGGATTCTGCTTGTTGAGCAGCCAAAATGATGTTTGAGTTGTTAGGTAAGATAAAGATATGTTCAGCATTGAGTTCTTTGATGGCAGCTATGAAATCTTCCGTAGCAGGATTCATGGTTTGACCACCACTAATGACCACATCGACTCGATATTCATCTTTGAAGAGCTTAGAAAGACCTTCACCAGATGCTACGGCGATAATTCCATATTTCTTTTTAGGTTTTGGCTCTATTACTAAAGTAGAAGCATGTTCATGCTGTAGTTGCATGTTATC
>CAZXTB010000243.1:0-2421 GCA_964643535.1 uncultured Erysipelotrichaceae bacterium
TGATGGGTTGAGTACAACTAGGCCATCCACATCCACTATCAAATTTGTCCTTCGACGAAAAAAGAACTTCGCCTGAGACGATATCGACGTAGATCCCTTCTTCAAAATGAGCAGCAAATTGATTGCTAAACGGACGTTCAGTTTGTCCATGCTGGGTAACCTCAAACTGTAAAGGCGTAAGCTGACTTAGATCATATTTCATAATTAATTGAGTGTGATGGTGAAACGACTTCCCTTTCCTACAACGGATTCCGCAATGATGTCACCATTCATTCGTTTAAGGATCTCATAGGCAATGGAAAGTCCCAAACCTGAAGCTTTTTCAGTTCTAGCACGATCCGCTGTATAGAAACGATCAAACACATGCGGTAAATCCGCAGGTTTAATGCCTTGCCCATTATCAACCACTTTAATAAGTGTCTTATCGAGCTGAGACTCAACCTGTAGGGATATCCTACCACTGCCATCCTTAGGCGTAAACTTAAACGCATTGTCGATTAAGATCGTCAAGACTTGATCGATACGATCTTCGTTGGTGTTCAAAAGACGTGGATCCTCGCAGCCTATTAATTCGAGCTCAATTTGGTTCTTTTTCGCGAGAGCTTGATAACGTTCTGTAACTTCATTCATAAGATTGCTTAGATCTACATTCTTAGTCTCAAAGCCTTCTTCTGAGTTTTGTAGACGAGACAATTCTAAGAGGTCATTGATCAAGCGATTCAATCGAGCACTTTCTTTTAGAATCAAGCCATAGTATTCCTTGATCTTGGCTTCATCGGTCACCAAGTCATCGTTTAAAGGTTCAATAAGGGCTCTAATGGCCGTTAAAGGCGTACGTAGTTCATGAGACACATTGGCCACATAATCTCGTCTTAATTGTTCTAATTTCTCAGATTCTGTGATGTCTGAAAAGATCGCCAAAGCCCCTACAATAAGCTCAGTTTCATCTTTGATGGCTTGAATGGTAACGTTGATGATTTGAGGATCTCTATTTAGAAGGGTCTTATAAGACTGTCCTTGTAGAGCTAAAGTCATCCCTTCCATAAGATTCAACTCATGAAGTAAAGGACCAATATCTGAATCGGCTTGAGCTTCAAATAAACGATAGAAAGCAGGATTCACCATCAACACTTGAGATTCTGTATTGATGAAGACAATCCCTTCACTCATCCCAGACAGCATCAACATCAATCTATTTTTCTCAATGGTGACAGAATTGATCGTAAACGAAAGATCTGTGCTTAATCGATTGAGTGATCTTCCTAGATCCCCTAATTCACTTTGATCTTTCTCATCTGCGCGTAAACTAAAGTCTCCTTCACGCATTTTAGACGCCACCGTAATCATCTTATGGATGGGTTTCGTAAAACGTCTTGAGAACAAGTAAACAACGATCGTCATCAGTGCCATCGCCAACAACATCGAATAAATCAAGGATTCAGCTAAGGCATATAAAGAATCATTGAGTTCAAAATTAGGAACCAAGATGGCCACTGCCCCAACGATTTCCCCATCAACTTGAATGGCTTTCCCTACAAATAAGCTCTCAAAAGATAAACCATCGATTTCGACCATCTTAGAGATGTCTCTACCTTGGATCACTTGAAGTAATAAGGCATCTATTTTTTTTGTATAATCGACACTGTTTAAAGGATCATCAGGACCCGTCCCATGACTATCGATCGCACGAGAGGCAAAGATAATGTTTCCTGTCGTATCTGAAATAATCAATTGACTGTTTTTAGGAATAGGCTGAGTAGACAGAAAATGAATCATATTTTCTTCAGACATATCGCCTTCTAGATAGGATTCAATAATATTAGACATTGAATCCATAATCGGAGCGACTTCAACTTGTTTTTGATTGGTGATAAAAGAGCGACCTGCGGGTAAAAACACCATAAAGGTAAAAACCAGAGACATCACGCTCATCGTTACAAACATCATCAATAATCTAAAGAATAAACTATGTCTTAGTTTACTACGTTTTACTTTCATAGTTCTTTCTCAAACTTATAGCCGACCCCATAAACTGTCTTGATCATATCTCGATAACTTTCAGGTAATTTAGCTCTGATTCGTTTAATGTGGGTATCAATCGAACGATCATCGATATAGTCACTAAATCCCCATACTCGATTTAAGATCTGTTCTCGAGTAAAGACTTGAGAAGGATGACTCATCAACATATATAAGATCTCAATTTCTTTAGGGGTAGCTTGAACATGATCCCCTAAATGCGTAATCGAATAGTTCGATAAGGAAACGATCAAATCTTTGATTTGGATTACGCTTTTGATTTGGCCGTCGTTTTGTTCCTTGGTGCGTCTTAGAATGGCTTTTATTCTAGCCATGACTTCTCTAGCACTATAAGGCTTTACGATATAATCATCCGCCCCTAATTCAAAACCAATGATACGA
>CAZXTB010000244.1:0-2420 GCA_964643535.1 uncultured Erysipelotrichaceae bacterium
AAATCACTCTTGCATTGTCACAATTTAGCCAAAATATAAAGGAATACTTCAACTGAGACTTTATAACCTAAGTTTGGTTAATCCTACAGAAACCAATCCAGCTGATTATGTGGCTTCTACGCCCTTAAGCGATGAATACATGCATCAAAGAATCGATGAGACCCTTACGTCTTTAAAAGATCCCATCATTCGTAAAGTCACAGAAACGGTCCTCAGCGAATACAAAGATAAGTTCTATACCTATCCTGCCGCAGCACGAAATCATCATGATTTCGTAGGGGGTCTTGCGACCCATGTGATTGCGATGATCGATTTGGCGAATTCGTTTTGTGAGCTCTATCCAGCACTAAACAGAGATCTCTTGATCAGTGGGATCTTACTTCATGACTTAGGCAAAGTCGTTGAACTATCAGGTCCGATCTTAACCGAGTATACCTTGGTTGGGAAATTGGTAGGACACATCAGCATCATGCAAAGCAAAGTCAATGAAGTGGCTGAGACCTTAGGTTATGCGGACACTGAACAAGTGACCTTGATAAGACATTTGATTCTCTCTCATCATGGAGAATATGAATATGGATCTCCTGTATTGCCCCTCATTATGGAAGCCGAGATCCTCAACTACATCGACAACATCGATGCGAGAATGAACATGTTTGCGAAGGCTTTGGGTCCCATCGAAGAAGGAACCTTTACTGCCCGTATCTTTGCTTTAGAGAATCGTATGTTCTATAAACCTAAAACTTCTAAGAAATAAATCGTCTCACGACGATTTTTCTTTTTTGATAATATACCTTGAAATATACCCAAGGGGGGTATACAATGATGTCGAGGTAAAAAAACATGTCCATTAAAACTTATAGTGTAGAAGGTATGTCTTGTATGCATTGTGTCCATCATGTCACAGAGGCTTTGAAAGAAGTCGAAGGTGTCAAAGATGTAAAAGTCTCCTTGGCTGAAAAGACCGCTTTGGTCAATGCTGATGGTGTTGAATTCGCTGTGCTTCAACACGCAGTGTCTGAAGCCGGTTATACACTTTCAGAAAAGTAGATCGTATGATCGAAAAAACATATGCCGTTAGCGGTATGACTTGTGCCAGTTGTGCTTCTGCTGTAACGCGAGCCCTTAAGAAAGTTGAAGGGGTAGAAAAAGCCGATGTCAATTTAAGCACAGAAAAAGTCCTGATCCTTTCGGATCGGGCTTTATCTTTTGAAGATCTATCCAAAGCTGTTGATAAAGCAGGTTATGGTTTAATTGAAATCACCCGTGAACGTGAGAGTGTTTTAGCCATAGAAGGCATGACTTGTGCTTCTTGTAGTAGCGCAGTAGAGCGAGCCCTTAAGAAACAAAAAGGGGTCAGTTCTGTCAGTGTCAACTTGACCACCAATAAAGCGACCCTAAGCTATGATCCTTCCATCATTAAGATGAGTGCTTTAAAAGCTGCGGTTGATAAAGCCGGTTATAAAGCCAGTGAGATTGAAACCAAAGCCCAAGAAGACGCAGAAAGTCTTCGTCAAGCTCAAGAGATGAAATCGATGACGATCAAGCTGATCACTTCGGCTATTTTTGCGATTCCTTTACTGTTTATCGCAATGGCCCATATGTTTCCTCAGTTGAAAATTATGTTACCTGAAATCATCGATCATAAGATGAATCCTCTTAATTTTGCTTTGATACAGCTCATTTTAAGTATACCGATTCTCTATTCTGGTCGTAAATTCTTTACGATTGGATTTAAGACACTATCAAAAGGATCTCCGAATATGGACTCTTTGGTGGCGATTGGGACAGGGGCAGCTTTTCTATATGGAACCTACAACACCATTAAGATCGCTCAAGGCTTTACGAAACTGACTGAGAGTCTCTATTTTGAATCAGCTGGAGTCGTTATTTCTTTGATTCTTTTAGGTAAGTGGTTAGAGACCCGCTCTAAAGGCAAGACTTCTCAAGCCATCAAGAAACTGATGGGTTTGGCTCCTAAAACAGCTCATTTGGTTCATAACGATGAAATACTAGAAATCTCACTAGAAGAAGTGACCCTAAACGATGTCTTATTGGTTAAACCTGGAGAAAGAATTCCAGTCGATGGGATCATCGTAAGTGGTTGTAGTGCAGTTGATGAGAGTATGTTGACGGGAGAAAGTCTTCCCATCGATAAAAACATCGGCGATAAAATCATCGGTGGATCTTTGAATAAGAATGGTTCAATGACGATGAAGGCAACTGCTGTTGGGGAAGATACTGCTTTGGCCAGAATCATCAAAATGGTCGAAGATGCCCAAGGTCAAAAGGCTCCCATCGCTAAACTAGCGGATGTTATTTCGGCTTATTTTGTCCCTGTTGTTATGGTCATTGCGATCAGTGCTGGATTATTTTGGATGTTTCAAGGCAAGTCTTTCGACTTTGTCTTAAATATATTC
>CAZXTB010000245.1:0-2419 GCA_964643535.1 uncultured Erysipelotrichaceae bacterium
GCAAAACCGCTATGAACTAGGACGTTACCTACAGTGGTTTAGTGCTTCTTTAAGAACGTCGATTTTTTCGATCGTACGATCATTGATCGTTGGCTTGGTTCTAAGTTTGATCATCATCTTCTTTGAGTTACCAGGACAACTTTTAACTTTGGCTTTGATCTATCTCTTTGCGATCTTCTCGCTTAAACAAGAAAAAAGAAAACCGTATATTAAACCTTTAAAAGTAACAGCTCGCGTTAAACGTCAGATCACCTTAATGGTCTTATTGACTTTGGTTTTCGTTTATTACTTGGTAGCGTATTATAGTTTATCGCCTTTGCCTTTATTGGCGATGATGTATGAGAACAGTATCGTTCATTTGATGTTGATCTTGATGGCTGTCATCACAGAACCTGTAGAAGCTTTGATCAAGCGATTCTATGTAGAACTCGCTAAAAAAGAACTAAGACAACATCATAATCTTATTAAGATAGGGATCACTGGAAGCTATGGAAAAACCAGTTCTAAAAACATCCTAGATGAGATCCTCTCTGAAGAATACTATGTGTTGGCAACTCCTGCATCTTTTAATACCCCAATGGGAATCACCATCACCATTCGTCAGCAACTTAAAAACCTCCATGAGGTCTTTATCGTTGAGATGGGAGCTGATAAAGTCGGTGATATCAATTCACTTACCAAATTTGTTCGTCCACAATATGGGATCGTAACTTCGATTGGTCCTCAACATTTGGCGACTTTTAAAACCATCAACAACATCATCAAAGAAAAAATGAAGATGATCGAAAACTTACCTCAAGACGGGGTAGGGGTCCTTAATTTCGACAACGACTATATCCGTCACTATAAGATCCAAAACACCTGTCGTATCATTAAGGTGGGAATCGAATCGATGGATGTGGATTTTAGAGCCATCGACATTACCTATACCCCAGAAGGATCGGAATTCAGTGTACAAAGCGAAGATGGAACGGTTCCATTTAAAACGCGTCTATTGGGTAAACACAATGTGTCCAATATTCTAGTGGCCGTTGCGGTAGGACGAGCCTTAAGATTGCCTTGGGATAAACTTCAAAAAGCTGTCGCCAATGTGAACTATATTGAACATCGTCTACAGTTGAAAAAAATCAATGGTTTGACCTTCATCGATAATGCGTTCAATTCTAATCCAGAAGGTTCTCGTATGTCTTTAGAAGTCCTTAAGATGATGCCTGGGAAACGCTATATCATTACGCCTGGGATGATCGATTTGGGCAATCAACAGAAAATGTACAATTCTGAATTTGGGAAGTCGATGAATGGCTGTGCGGATGTGGTCATCTTGGTTGGGAAGAATCAAACTCGGCCAATCTATGAAGGACTAAAAGAATCTGGATTTGAGATGGAAAATGTGTTTGTGTTTACCACCGTAAAAGAAGCATTCGCTTATGTCCACAAACATGCCTCTTCGAAAGATACCATCCTGCTTGAGAATGATTTGCCGGATGCGTTTAGTCGTTAGTATGAAATGGAATGAATTTCTAGCCAAAGTCTTGGCCATCAGTCGTATAGGACTTAAGTTTTCTAAAGATCCTTATGCGATTGAGAATTATGAAGAACTCCAAGCCTTAGCACTTAATCAACTCAAAGAACTAAATGAGACACCAGATGATGCTTTGCCTTATCAAAGAGACATCTATCCTACCCCTAATATCTCTGTTAGAGTCATCATTTTCAATCCAAACAATGAGCTCCTTATGGTTCAAGAAAGAAGTGATGGGAACTACGCTGTACCAGGAGGCTGGTGTGATGTGTTTGAATCTGCCAGTGATAGTGCGCGTAAAGAAGTCCTTCAAGAAACAGGATTAAGTGTTAGAATAGATAAGGTTCTCTGTATCTTAAGACGAGATCTATATCGAGAATACGTTTCGATGATCAGTGAATATGTCATCTACTTTAGCGCAACTGTCCTCTCTGGAGAACTGATCAACAATCATGAGATCTTAAGTCTAGGCTATTTTCCTTTAGATAAGTTACCGCCTTTAAGTCGTAAGATGACAGAGAAAGAATTAAGAAAAGCTTTGGATGTGGTGTTGAATAAGACCGATGTGGTCTTTGATTAGGAGGAAGAAAGCATGTTAAAAGTAGCTGTACTTTTCGGTGGAGATTCCGTTGAGCATGAAGTCAGTATTATATCCGCCATGCAAGCCATGGCTGCTTGTGATGAAACCAAATACAAGGTAATTCCTTTATATCTGGCTAAGAATCATAAGTTTTATAGTGCGGCTTCATTGAAACGCATCGAAGCGTTTAAAGATTTAGATCTTATTGAGAAAACAGTACCTCAAGTTTCTGTCGTCAAAGAAAACCAAAAGTTTTTTATTAAGCCTTTGTCTCCTTTGAAACAAAGAACTGAAATAGATTTAGTCATCCCTGTGGT
>CAZXTB010000246.1:0-2410 GCA_964643535.1 uncultured Erysipelotrichaceae bacterium
CAAATCGGTGGTCAAAATAAAATAATCATACAATCAATGACCAACACCAAAACAAAAGACATCGAATCCACCATCGCTCAGATAAAAGCACTTGAAGGATTTGGTTGTGAAATGATACGTTTGGCTATTTTAGATGAAGAAGATGCCTTAGCCTTAAAGGAAATCATAAAAGAATCAAAAGTACCTTTAGTTGCAGACATCCATTTTAACTATAAACTCGCCTTAATTGCCATCGAAAGCGGGATCCATAAGATCCGTTTAAATCCTGGAAACATAAAAAATAAGGAACATATCGAGTTGGTAGTGCAGGCATGTAAAGAAAGAAATATCCCGATACGTATCGGGATAAACGCAGGATCCTTAGAAAAAACCATCTTACAGAAATACAACAATGTTCCATGCGCAGAAGCCATGATTGAATCTGCTCAAGTTCATATTAAGATTTTAGAAGATCTAGATTTTCATGAAATCGCTTTGTCTTTCAAGTCGAGCGATGTTAGATTAACCATAGATGTTTATGAGAAAGCTTCTAAGATCTTCCCCTATCCCCTTCACTTGGGCGTTACAGAAGCTGGAACACTCTTAGGTTCTTCGATTAAATCTTCAGCCGCATTAGGCGTATTGATACATCAAGGAATAGGAGATACAATACGTATTTCAATCAGTGATGATCCTGTTGAAGAAATCAAAGTAGCGAAACAATTACTTAAAGCCTTTGGATTATACGCAAATGTTGCTGATTTAGTCGCCTGTCCTACCTGTGGCCGTCTTCAATACGATATGTTACCCATCGTGAATGAAATTGAAGCTTACCTTAATACGATACAAAAAGACATTACCGTTGCGGTGATGGGATGTCCAGTCAATGGACCTCAGGAGGCATCCCGTGCTGATATAGGGGTTGCTGGGGGATACAAAGAAGCCCTCTTATTTAAAAAAGGCACTTTTATTCGATCCATTCCTCAAGAAGATATTGTAAAAGAACTAAAAGTTGAAATTAATCAATACATCATTGATCACAAGCTTTAAAGAAAAGGAAATCAGTTATTCTGATTTCCCTTTTTCTATTTGTTTTACTTTTGATTTAATGTGTTGTTGTTCTTTGATGGATTTCTTGATCATGGCACGACGTGCTTTACGTTTGATCATTTCAATCTCTTGTTCTTTTTTCTTTTTATAATTAGGTTTTACAGCGACTTTCTTCTGATTAACGACACGAGCGATGGCTTTATCAGCTTCTTTCTTTCTAAAGGTGAACTTAAAACCATAAGGTTTCATTTCTCTTAAAGATGCATCCGCAAGGTTACGATGTTCAAAGAAGATTCCTCTTTCCATCAATTGACGAATGACTTGATCGTCTTTTACGGTATAAAAGACATAACTTTGTCCATTACGACCTGCTCTACCTGTTCTACCTGCTCTATGGACATAGAAATCAAGATCTTTTGGGAAGCCTACAGAAATGACATCGCTTATTTCAGGAATATCGATTCCACGAGCTGCTAAGTCGGTTGTTAATACATAGGATACTTGTTGATTACGAATCAAGGTTAAGTTTTGTGTACGTTCACGCGCTGAAAGTTTTCCGTGAAGAACGATGTGCTTCATCCCTTTTGCGTTGAATGCATTGCTTAGTTTGGTTAATTCATCCAAATTGTTTAAGAAAATTAAGGCAATATATGGATTGATAACTTCAAAGAGATCAAAAAGAACTTCACTTGATCTGTGCTTTAATGGAATCAAAATATGCTTTATCTTAGGATCGAATTTCTCATCTACTTCAATAGAGATCTGTTCAGGATTCTTAAGATATTTCTTGATGAAGGATTTCAAGTTATCCGGTACAGTAGCACTAAATACCATCGTTTGATGTTGTGCTCTAATTTTATCCATCAATGAATCTAAGTCATCAATCGTACTTTTTTCAAGCATCATATCTGCTTCATCGATGACGACAATTTTTGGTCGTTGGATCTGAAGTACATTTTCTTCAATAAACAAAGCTTTTAATCTTCCAAGTGTTCCTATGACAATGTGGCTTTTTAGTGAATCCGCCGCAATCTTGTCTGAACCTTTGGTTACCATTTTTACGCTTAATTTAGGATCCAAGGTTTTAAACGGTTGGATCATATTAAAGACTTGTTTGGCCAATTCTAAGGTAGGCACCAAGATCAATGCTTGTGTCTCATTGGCTGATGTATCAATGGCATTAAAGATGGGGAATAAATAAGCATGCGTTTTACCGGTTCCTGTTTTAGAAACGGCGATCAAATCCTTACCTGCTGTGGCAATTGGAAAAACGTTCTCTTGAACGGCAGTTGATTCTTTAAATCCAAATAAGGTATTCAGTGTTGTTAAGGTATATTTCATAAGTCTCCCGCACCATTATAATGATTTTTATGTTCAAATG
>CAZXTB010000247.1:0-311 GCA_964643535.1 uncultured Erysipelotrichaceae bacterium
CTCAAGGGTACCTTGATCATAAGCAGATAAGATCTCAGCTTTGATCCCAATATCCCCCAGCGCATTCGCAAGAGCTCCTTTTAAGAGATGTCTAAACAAGGCTTTTTGAGAGATGGCTTCACATACGATGAATTTCAAATTCACATTGGCAGTAATATCCAAGCCTTTTAAATCGATAAAAGTAGATGTCTCCGTATTTCTTGAAATAAAATCTCCAGACACATGATAACTTACGACTTCAATCTCATAGTTACGTAAGAAAGGCATATAGGATTTAGCCTTTTTATCGGTCTTGATCGTTAAGGTATTGT
>CAZXTB010000247.1:321-2405 GCA_964643535.1 uncultured Erysipelotrichaceae bacterium
AATCCAAATTCTGTGCAGAAGATTTCTTTTTTCTGATAAGCAATGGTTTCATTATCATCTTCGATCATCGTGGTTTCAATGATTGAATCAGGATAGATCTTAAGCATCAACGTGGTTGGATTTCCACTGGGTTCTTCATTATCTTCCCATTTAGATAAAGTTAAAATAGATCCTTTTCGAACATAAACAGGCATCGAATCGATGTCATTGTAAATATCCAACCATCTTCCACCTTTAATTTCTTGGGCAGTATAAAAATCGATCCAGTTTCCTTGAGGAAAATAAACTTTCGTTATCGAACGATTTAAATGTCGATTCATAGGACTAATAACAGGAGAAACCAATAGATTTCTTCCTAAGAAGTAGGTATTTCTCGCTTTATAAGCTTGAGGATCTTTTGGAAACTCATAATATAATGGCGTTAAAAAAGGCACTCCTTTTACCGCATTGTTGTGTAAGCCTGTATATAAGTAAGGGATAAGTCTCGCTCTTAATCTCATCGCACTCGCAATCGCCATCTGATAAGGTTGAACCATTAACCAAGGTTCTCTAATGGCCATTTCGTTTTTTGTAGAGTGAAGTCTTAAGATGGGACTAAAACATCCAAACTGGACCCATCGAGTCAATAGTTCCGGCTCTTCTTGTCCTTTATAATGTCCCCCGATATCATGACTCCACCAACTGAAATTCACATTCGCTGCGTTGGCTGTAAAATAAGGTTGAAACGCTAAACTATCCCAAGTCGAAACAGTATCTCCAGAAAATCCAATGGGATAACGATGTCCACCATATTGAGTCCAACGAGAGAAAGTAAAAGGACGTTTCTTATGATCTCTTGCGAAATCTATAGAGTGAAGATGATTCAGCATCCATAAAGGATCAAGCCCTTGAAGAGAAGTCTTGGTGCCTTGTTGCCAATCAATCCACCAGAAATCTACCCCTTTTTCTTCATAAGGATGATGAAGTAATTTAAAATATCCTTCCGCAAAATGAGGATCTTCTATCGTAAACGGAATCGTAACTTGAGTCTTAGGATCTATACCCATCCACTCACAGAAGGCCTCATACTGTTGCTCATGAGGACGTATCCCTAAAGCAGGATGTAAATTAACAGAGGTTCTGATTTTACGTTGATGAAGCTTTTTAATAAACCCTTCAAAATCAGGAAAACATTTAGGATTGGCCGTATATCCTGTCCATCCATACCAATAGTCTTTCCCAGGGGTCTCTGTTAGATGCCAATCCATATCCACAATACAGACCGACAAAGGAATATTAAGTGCTTTAAAATGATCGACCGTGTCCAAGAGTTGTGTATCTGTATAATCCCAGTACTTGCTCCACCAATTTCCCAACACATAGCGAGGAAACTTTGGCACAGAGCCCATAAACTTCGCCATTTCCGCATGAACTTCTTTAAAATCATCACGCGAGGCGATAAAAATCATATCGGTATTCTTCTGAATTCTAGGTTTGATCGATCCATCCGTTTGAAACAATGGCGTCGCGGAATCATCTAAAACCACATAGCCATCTTCAGAGAAATAACCATCATTGAGTTTTAGTTCCCCATTGACTTGATCTAAAGTACGCGCAGTTCCTAATAGATTATGTCCGGTTTTTTGTCCAAATAGATAGGGTTTCCCAAAGCCTTTGATGATGACTTTAAGATTATTTTTAGGATCCAATAAGGGATTAAAACTTAAGATAAAAACCTCATTCTCGATGATGAGGTTTTCTTTGGTTAATGTTTTCGTGAAAGATACACGATCCGTATATCGACAGATGACATTAAGACTTGGTTCATCTGTGAAGACTCTATCGGTTGCGACTTCTAAACGAAAGCAATGTCGGGTTAGTAAGGTCAAACGGTATTGGCCACTTTGAATCATATTCTCGTGATTCATCTTGAATTCAAGTTCAGGATGGATTTTGGTCATGGTCAGCCTTTCCTTATCAAGTGTAGCGTTGTGCCTTTCAGATGAAGATCTTTTTGGTTGAGTTCAACCACATCGTTTTCATCGACTTGATAAACGTTTGACTCTATTTTAACATAACCATCCTTAGAGAATTGTAGGACTATC
>CAZXTB010000248.1:0-2404 GCA_964643535.1 uncultured Erysipelotrichaceae bacterium
AACCCATGAATGAACGTATGATCCGTATCTTAGTAGATTCTGAAGATGGAGAACGCGTAAGAGTCAATTTACCCTTAAGCCTAGTTAAGATGGGCATCGACATCAACAATAAGTTGAATGTCGGTGGTAAAGCCATCGACCTTAATGGGATCGATCTAAGCCAGATCTTATCTCAGATCGATGGAGACCTCAACGGAGAGCTCATCACCATCGATGGGAAAGACGTAGAGAAAGTAAGAATCATTGTTGACTAAAAGATGCCACTGGCATCTTTTTTATTTCCTAAAGCATTGTATAATAGGACTATGATTAGAAAAGCAAGCGTAAATGACCTTATCGATATTCAAGAACTTTGTAGAAGTGACAGTAGTCGACTTCTCTTTATCGATGGGGATATTGAACAGAATGGATTAGAGACGCCTTATCAAGAAACCTGGATCGATATTGATCAAGAAGGTTTAAGAGGCATCTTTTTGAGGTATCATACCAACCTCGTCTTTTACTTTAAAAAACCTTGTCTAGATGAGTTAGGTTTTGAAGCTTTGTTTGATGAACATATCAAAATGATCTCTGCTTGTAAAGAGCACATCGAGATGATGCCTAGTTTAGTAAAAGATCGTTTTAATTTTAGATCGATGTATTTTTGTGAATGTGATGCGCTTGTTCCTCAAGACATTAGCGTAGAAACAAAAAAAGCGTCGAGTAAGGATGTAGAAGGCATCATCGATTCGATGAGCCAAATCAGTGAATTTAAAGCGTCTAATGTTCATGAATCAAAAGAAGAAAGAATCCAGAGCTTAAAAGAAAGATATGAGTTGGGTAAGGTCCATGGCTTTATCCTCAAAGAAAATGATAAGGTCATCGCTCATGCCTCATCAGGGGTTGAAACCAAATCAGCCATCATGGTAGGTGGGGTATATACACTACCTGAATATAGAGGCAAAGGATATGGTCGTGCCGTGGTCACCGCACTTACGGAGTATGCGCTTAAGCAGGGTCAAAAGCCGTGTCTATTCTATGATAATCCTAAAGCAGGAAAGATCTATCACGATCTAGGGTATAAAACCTTCGATATGTGGTGTCTAGGGAGCCTTAAGCCATGAGAATCGCACTCGCACAACTCAACGTCAAAGCAGGAGACATCGATCGTAATCTCGTAGAGATGAAGATGATGATCGATCAGGCCAAACATCAAGGGGCTGATCTGATCGTATTTCCTGAAATGGCGGTAGTAGGATATCTCATCTCTGATCGTTATCTTCAACAAGAGATGATCCAAATGCTTTTGAATGCGAATGAGATCATCAAATCCTGGTCCAATGATATTGGAATCTTATGGGGCAACATCTATCAAATCGATGATGCGAAATCCAATCGTGATGGACGAAAAAATCGTTTCAATGCGGCGTATTTTGCCTATGATCAACAATGGGTTGAACATGAGAATCATAAAATGCCTGGTATCTATCTTAAACATTGTTTACCAGATTATCGTTTCTTCGATGATTCTCGCTTCTTTAAAAGCGGATGTCAACTAAGCAGTGAATTGGCTTATCCTAAAGAAGAACTTATTTCTCCGTTTATTTTTAAACGAGAAAATAAGTCTTTTAAGATCGGGGTAGAAGTATGCGAGGATCTTTGGAGCAAGGATTATCAAGTCGATCCTACCTCCATCTATGCGCATCTTGGGGTCGATGTGATCATCAACATTTCATCATCACCTTGGACCCTCAACAAAGAGCTTTCTCGTATCAAACGGATCCGTGAGCATCAACAAGCACTCGAAGAAAAAATGGTCAAGATCATTTATGTGAATGCCTGTGGGATGCAGAATACGGGTAAAAACGTGCTCTTGTTTGATGGAGACAGTACCGTTTATGATGAACATGGAAACATCCAAATCGAGGCCAATGATGCCTTTGAACAGGAACTCCTCATCGTAAGTCTAAAGGATCATCTTGAAGCTAAAAAACAAGAAAACAAACTTTTAAAAGGTTTACTTACAGCCATCAAAGAATTCGATAAACAGATCTTAGGTGGTCAATTACCTTGGATCATAGGGATGTCTGGAGGTATCGATAGTTCGCTTAATACGGTTCTTTTGGTAAAAGCTTTAGGTCCAAAAAGAGTCATAGGCTACAATATGGCCAGTCGTTATAACTCTTCTAAGACCATCAATATCGCTAAGAACTTAGCGAATAAACTAGGAATAGAATATCATGAAGGCTCCATCGAAGCCTTGACTCAAGCCACCAATACGACCTTAGCGTCGTATCAACTTGATCCATTAGAAGAAGGCTTACCTTATGAAAACATCCAGGCTCGTTTAAGAGGCCACTTATTAAGCAGTTTTGCGGCTTATAAAGGAGGCGTCGTTTGTAATAACGGAAATAAAGTTGAATTG
>CAZXTB010000249.1:0-2393 GCA_964643535.1 uncultured Erysipelotrichaceae bacterium
CGATCTAAACGAAGCTGTTACGTATCAAAAGGCCATTAAAGAAAACAAACGTTTTAGTTTTAAACTAAATCAAGCCATTAAAGATAAGGTCACTTTGATCCAACCACGAGCAGGGGTAGCCTTACCTCATGAACATAAGAAATTGCTTAAGATCCTTCAAGATGAAGGTGGAGCTGATCTTTTACCAACCACCATCGATAGTTATACACGTCATAATCGCTATGTAGAAGCTCAAACGGGCATCGATGAAAGCATTAGAACAGGGAAGTCTTTATTGAATGGGTTTCCTGCGGTTAACCATGGGGTCTCTGTATGTAGAGACATCGTCGAGTATCTAGATGTCCCTCTTCAAGTAAGACATGGGACTCCTGATGCACGACTTTTAGCGGAGATTACTTTAGCGGGAGGTTTTACGTCTTTTGAAGGAGGAGGTATTTCTTATAATATTCCTTATGGGAAAAACAATTCTCTGGAAAAAACCATCACCGATTGGCAATATGTCGATCGTTTGGTAGGTTACTATGAAGAACAAGGCATCACCATCAACCGTGAACCCTTTGGGCCTCTTACAGGCACTTTAGTTCCACCTTGTATTTCCCATAGTGTTGCCATCTTAGAGAGCTTGTTGGCAGCTCAACAGGGCTGTAAATGCATAACTGTAGGATATGGTCAGTGTGGTAATCAAAACCAAGACATCGCCGCCATAAGAACCTTAGAAACCCTCACAAAAGACTATTTAAAACGCTTTGGCTATGACGATGTGAGAATAAGCACTGTCTTTCATCAATGGATGGGAGGCTTTCCTCAAGATGAAGCCAAAGCCTATGCGGTCATCGCTTGGGGAGCTGCGACAGCCGTCTTATCAGGAGCCACCAAGGTCATCGTTAAATCCCCTCATGAGGCTTTTGGGGTTCCTACCGCAGAAGCCAATGCGAATGGATTGAAGACAAGTAAACAGTTGACAGCGATGCTTAAAGATCAAGTCGCTCTAGAAAATCCTTTAATCAAAGAAGAAATGAACATCATCGATGAAGAAACACGTTGTATTATGGAAGCGGTCTTAAAACTAGGCGACAATGATTTTGGACTGAGTGCTTTAAGAGGCTTCGAAGCAGGTCTAATCGATGTGCCTTTTGCGCCTGCCCAATGCAATGCCAATAAAGCTCTTCCTGCTCGAGATAATATGGGGGCTGTTCGTTTCTTAGACTTTGGAAATCTTCCTTTTACGGATAAACTAAAGGATTTCCATCAAAAGAAACTTAAAGAAAGAGCTGACGTAGAAAGAAGAGAGGTTAGTTTTCAGATGGTCATCGATGATATATATGCTGTAAGTAAAGGACATTTGGTCGGTAGACCAAGATAGGGTAACTATGAAAATCTTAGACGTAGTCAGCAGTAATGGAAGAACAGGATTCTTCTTCGATGATCAAAAAGCCATTAAACAAGGCGCTGTATCGGATGGGAATTTCTATGTAGGACAACCCATCACCCCAGGTTTTTCACGCATTAGACAAGCTGGAGAGTCTTTAACGATCATGTTGGTGCTTGATGATGGACAAGTAGCTTATGGAGATTGTTGTGCTGTTCAGTATAGTGGATGTGGAGGACGTGATCCTTTGTTTCTAGCGAAAGAATTCGCACTGATCGTTGAAAAAGAACTTAAACCACGCTTAGTAGGAAGAGAACTTCATTCATTTAAAGACTTGGCCAACGAATTCGATCATATTCATCTCAATGGTCAACGTATTCATACCGCTTTACGTTATGGGATTACCCAAGCTTTACTCGATGCGGTCGCTAAGGCTCATCATACTCAAATGGCCAACATTGTCGCACTAGAATATGGAACCCAAGTTAGCGATCAGCTTATCCCAATCTTTAGTCAAAGCGGGGATAATCGATATGACAATGTCGATAAAATGATCATCAAGGGCTCAGCTGTTTTACCTCATGGATTGATCAATAATGTCGCCAATAAATTGGGCTATCAAGGTGAGAAACTACTCGATTACGTAAAATGGTTACGTCAAAGAGTCGATGAATTTAAAAGTGAAGATGAATATAGTCCTGTCTTTCATATCGATGTTTATGGGACCTTAGGCATCCTCTTTAAAACAGATTATTCAGCGATGGCAGATTATCTTAAGACTTTAAGAGAAGCCAGTGGTCCTTATCATTTACGAATCGAAGGTCCTGTAGATTTTGATGATCGTGAATTGACGATGAGAGGATTACAAGCCATAACGGCTCTTCTTGATGAAAGAGGGATCGATGTGGAAATCGTCGCCGATGAATGGTGCAATACCTTAGAAGACATCATCTATTTCGCTGATCATAAAGCGGGTCATATGGTTCAAATCAAGACTCCTGATTTAGGTGGAATACAAAACACC
>CAZXTB010000250.1:0-2391 GCA_964643535.1 uncultured Erysipelotrichaceae bacterium
CATGATCGGTGATGGCCATAAAGTCTAATCCGATCTGTCGACACATCGAAGAGACAAAGCCAGGTTCTTCTTTCCCATCCGATCTCGTCGTATGCATATGAAGATCTCCTTTTAGAGCGTGAAGAGACCAGAGTTCTTTCTCAACAGAATATATTCTAAATTCTATGGTTTCTTGATTGGGGATGATCAACTCTAGTTTATGTTCCTGTTGACCCTTACATTGAAGTTCAAAAGACACCCTGTTATTTTGAGGCATCAATACTTGATCTAGTATGGCTTCATAAGATCCTTGATAAGCATCTCTTCTCAGAGAGGACATACGAAGGTACACAGCTTGGTCATCCTTTAAAACGAAATCTTTGCTTAATGAACGTAGACTAAAATGAGTTAAGGCATTACTGATAACAACTTTAGGAAAAAGTTCAAATCGATGATCCATGGTTTACCTCTTAAATGTTGAGTTAATTATATCATGAGTCCTTATGTTCATTTGTCGTGCTTGGATGGATAATGCTATAATAAGACATGCTTAAAAGGAGCTCTCAATGAATGAACCTCTATATTTAACCCCTGCTGAAATCGCAGAAACAACGATCCAGATTGGGATCAAGAAAACAAAGAATTCTAGTTTAAATCTATTTCTACTGGGCATCCTTGCTGGGGTCTTCATTGCCTTTGCTTCTGAAGGATCCAATATGGCTGCGTTTAATCTTTTCGCTAAACCTGAAACCTATGGACTAGGTAAAGCTTTGGCGGGAGCGATCTTTGGGACAGGCTTGATGTTGGTGGTTATTGCGGGTGGAGAGCTTTTCACAGGAAATACGTTGATCTTTACTGGAGTCTTAGATAAACGCATCTCACTAAAAGGAATGCTTAGAAATTGGTTCTTTGTTTATTTAGGTAATTTTGTTGGATCTGTTTTTATAGCCTATATGATGAATGAATCTGGCTTATTTAGCAGTGGTGCCAATGTCTTAGGTGCCGTAACCATCAAGATCGCTACTTATAAAGTAGGGTTGACTTTTAGTCAAGCTTTCTATTTGGGCATCATGTGTAATTGGTTGGTATGTTTAGCCGTGTGGATGGCTTATGGGGCCAAGGATATGTCTGGAAAAATATGGGCCATCTTCTTTCCTATTTGGCTCTTTATTACCTCTGGTTTTGAGCATTCCGTTGCGAATATGTATTATATCCCTGCCGGAATCTTCGCGAAAGCGAATCCTGCTTGGGCTCAAGCAGCCCTCGCTTTAGGGGTCAGTGAAGATAAACTGGCTCATCTTAATTGGAATACCTTCTTAGTAAACAATCTTCTTCCTGTTACTTTAGGTAATATTGTAGGAGGAGCCTTGTTTGTGGGAGGCATCTATTGGTTTGTTTATCTACGTAAATCAACACAAGCTCAGAAACACTGAAAAGGAAACTTATGAAACACATCGCATGGATTGGAACTGGTGTGATGGGACACGCCATGGTGAGTCATCTCATCAAAGCAGGATATCCCATATCGATCTATACTCGTAGTAAAAATAAAGCCATGGATCTTTCTTCAAGTGCTTTAATCTTTGATTCCATAGAAGAAGCTGTTAAAGATGCAGACATCATCATTACGATGGTGGGTTATCCAAGTGACGTAGAAGCTGTCTATACTCAGGTATTCAAATTCGCTAAAAAAGGAAGCCTGTGTATCGATATGACCACCTCTTCCCCTTCCTTAGCATTATCTTTGTATCATCAAGCCAAACATCATGGATTTAGAATGATGGATGCGCCTGTATCTGGAGGCGACATTGGGGCTAAGAATGCGACTTTGACCATCATGGCTGGTGGTGATGAATCAGATTATCAAGAAGCTATTGAGATTTTTAAACATCTAGGAAAAACGATGACTTATGTAGGGTCAGCTGGTTTTGGCCAACATTGTAAAATGGCCAATCAGATCGTCATCGCAGGAAACATCGCTGCGGTCAGTGAATCACTTCATTATATGTTGTCGACAGGACTTGATCCTCAAAAAGCACTGAGTGCGATCGCAGGAGGCTCTGCCAGTTCTTGGCAACTTCTAAACAATGGTCCTAAGATGTTATCTAAAGATTATGAACCTGGTTTCTATATCCATCATTTCGTAAAAGACCTTGAACTCATTGAGCAAGAAGCTTCAAAAGTAGACATCCATCTACCCGTTGTTCATCAAGTCTTAGCGCTTTATCGTCAATTGATCGAAGAAGGAAATCGTGAATTAGGTACCCAAGCCATCATCAAAGCTTACAGAAAAGAATAAAAGAAGCAATTGCTTCTTTTTTAGTTGGATTGACTATTATAGGTAATGAACCAAGTCCCAAAATCAGTATCTTGTCTTCCTTCGATGATTGAATAACGGATGATCTTATAACC
>CAZXTB010000251.1:0-1228 GCA_964643535.1 uncultured Erysipelotrichaceae bacterium
CTGGTTAGGAAAACATGAAGTCAAAGATCTAAACATCTTATCGATCGATCAAGCAGATGGGGGAATCGTTTCTAGTCCTGAAGACTTAGTTAGTTTTAATAAAGCCCTCTATTCAGGGAAACTGATCTCAAAAGAACATCTCGATTTGATGCGTAAGATGCAAGGAAAATTTAGAGCGGGTCTACACTATGGGACAGGAATGATGGAAGTTCATTTCGAAGAATTCTTCTTCTTGATGAAAGGCTTCCCAAGACTAACGGGTCATATCGGTGTCTTATCGACCCATTGTTTCTATGATCAGATCAACGATATACACTATATATTGAATTTTGGTTCAACTGAAAATATGAGTGGAAGCTTTGTTTATTTAAGCAATGCGGTTGGTTTAATTAAACAAGAACTTAAGTAACATAAGGATTAGGTTCTTAGGAGCACTTATGGAACAAAAGATCATGGATTGGCTAGAAGACTCAGATCCTGTAGTCCGTTTTCGTTTGCATCGAGATTTTCTTCAAAGTGATCAAGAAACCCTAAATAAAATCAGAGCTTCAATCTCCACAGAAGGTTGGGGCAAAGCATTCCTAGATCATCGAGGTGAGAATAAACATTGGGGTGGTGCTTATTATCAACCCAAGTGGCTTTCTACGCATTACACCTTACTAAGCTTAAGAATGATGCATTATCCGCTAGGAGATCCTCGTGTTAACGAATCGATTGAACTTATCTTAGATGAGAATTATGGGAAAGATGGAGGCATCGTTCACAAAGTTGGTTATCCAATAAGTGATGTCTGTATCAACGGGATGTTTTTAAACATCGCTGCTTATTTTAAAGCTTCAAAAGAAAAACTAGAGTCCATGATTGATTATCTTCTATCGACTCAACTTAGAGATGGTGGTTTCAATTGTCAGTTTAATCGAAAAGGAACTCATCACAGTTCTGTTCATACAAGTTTATCGGTTTGTGAAGGCTATTGGGAATATGAGAAAAATGGCTATACATATCGCTTAAATGAAGTGATTAGACAACGAAAAGAAGCTGAAGAATTTTTACTGATGCATAAACTGTATAAAAGTGACAAGGATGACTCGATCATCAATCCACACTTCTTATCGATGCATTGGCCATATCATTGGCATTATGATGTGATGCGTGCTTTAGAGTACTTCGCTAAAAGCAAACATCCTTATGATTCACGGATGAAAGATGCCTTGGATTGGTTGAGATC
>CAZXTB010000251.1:1238-2380 GCA_964643535.1 uncultured Erysipelotrichaceae bacterium
ATCTAAAGAAAAAGATGGGGTATGGCCACTCAGTCCACACTACAGTGGAAAGACTTTCTTTACGATGGAGAAAGTCTCACAGAAAAGTAAAATCAATACTTTGCGAGCAATGAATATTCTTGCACATTATTCTAGGATTGATGAGGCTTAAGTCCTTATTTAAAAGGATGATTCATTAAGATTTAATGCGCTTTTCATTTGATTTATACAGAAAAGCGTATAATAAAGTTAAGCCGTCTAAGACGGCGGAGGTAACTGCTTGACAGACTATATTCCGTATTTAGTGTATGCATTGATTGCGATTGTTGCTTTTTATGTTTTGATTTTCAAGGTCTTTGGACTTCGGGTTATCAACTCAAATGAAGTAGCTGTGGTTGAAAAGTGGTGGAGCTTAAAGGGTTCCCTAAAAGATGCCATCATTGCCCTTAATGGTGAAGCTGGTTATTCTCCTGATCTATTACGTGGAGGTATTCACTTTAAATCCGTCTTCATGTATAAGATTCACCGTTATCCATTGATTACGATTCCACAAGGACAGATTGCATACATCTTCGCCAGAGACGGCTCCCCTTTGTCTCCTACTCAAACTTTGGGTAAGATCATTCCAGAAGCCAATAACTTCCAAAATGTTCGTGGATACCTACAAAAAGGTGGACAAAGAGGACCTCAACGTGGAATCTTACGTGAAGGTACTTACGCCATCAATTTGGCTCAGTTTATCGTTATTACACCAACAGAAATCAAGATGATCGATTCGACTCGTCGTCAAGAACGTGCTGAACTACAAAGCATGCAGAATACTTTGCGTGATCGTGGTGCGTTTGGACCAGTGGTCATCATGGCTGAAAAAGACCAGATGTCTGATTTGATGGGGATCGTTACGGTTCATGATGGTTTACCTTTACAATCAGGTGAAATTATTGCACCTAGTGTAGGAGAAGGCCATTCATCTTATCAAGATCCTGAAAAATTCTTAGAATTGGGTGGACGTCGTGGTAAACAGATCCAAGTCTTAACAGATGGAACCTATTATATCAACCGTCTATTCGCAACCGTTGAGTTTAAACCAAAAACCGTTGTTCCTATTGGGTTTGTCGGCGTCGTTGTTTCCTTCTTTGGAAGCGAAGGCAAAGACATTACCG
>CAZXTB010000252.1:0-2374 GCA_964643535.1 uncultured Erysipelotrichaceae bacterium
TCAACATCTTATATTCACCATGCATCGGCATAAAGAACTTAGGTTTGATCAGTTGTAGCATCAATTTCTGTTCTTCGCGTGATGCGTGGCCTGTCGTATGAAGGGAGTTCAAGAGAGAATTGGTCAAGACATTGGCACCAGAACGGGTCAATTGATTGACGACCGCATTGACTGATAAGGCATTGCCTGGGATAGGTGAACTTGAGAAGACGACCGTATCACCTGGAATGATCCTAAGATGACGATGGGTCCCATTGGCCATTCTAGAAAGCGCAGCCAAAGGTTCTCCTTGACTACCGGTAACTAAGATACAGATCTTATTGGCAGCCACTGAGTTTAGATATTCAGGTTCGATGAAGTTTCCATCTTCGACCTTGATGTGTCCATATTTCTTACCGATCGCAACGACATTCTCCATCGATCTACCAAAGACCACGATCTTACGACCACAAGCGACAGCAGCTTCGATGATTTGTCTTACTCTATAAACATTAGAAGCGAAAGTCGCTACGATGAGACGACCTTGAGCTTTACGGGTGATGTCTAAAAGGGAAGTCGCGACTTCTTTTTCAGAGATGGTGAAACCTTGAACGGAAGAATTGGTCGAATCACTCATTAAAAGAGTAACGCCGATCTGTCCGATGTAGGCCATCTTCTGATAATCCGCATTGGCTCCTACTGGGGTCAAGTCGAATTTAAAGTCACCGGTCTCTACAACACGCCCATTAGGGGTATTGATAAGGACTCCCAGTGAATCTGGGATAGAATGGGTCGTCTTGAAGAAGCCTACGGTAAAATTATCGGTGACGACTCTAGAGTCATCATCGATGACTTCGATGTCGATCTTATAATGACGACGCTCTTCAAGTTTCTTTTGGATCAAGGCCGCTGCGAATTGAGGGGCATAGATCTTAGGAAGTTTAACGCTTTGCATCAAAAAGGGGATCCCACCGATATGATCTTCATGACCATGGGTAATGATCAAGGCTTTGATCTTGTGTTGATTTCTTTGAAGATAGCTGTAGTCGGGGATGACATAGTCTACCCCTAATAAACTTTCCTCAGGAAAACGTACGCCGGCATCCAAGATGATGATTTCTTCACCGTGCTCCAAGCAGTACATGTTCTTGCCAACTTCTCCCAAGCCGCCTAAAGCGTAGACCAGGGTATCCGTCGCGCGGTTAAATGTCTTGTGTTCTGAATATGCTTCTTTTTGTTCCATTAGGACTCCTATTCGATGACGAGCATATTTTCACTAAGAGCCCAAGGGTCTTGTGGGTTAATATGGTCGTAAAATAATATGCCATTAAGATGATCTATTTCGTGTTGTATGACGATGGCGGCATAACCATGTTCTTTAATAAGGACTTCTTTTTGAGCCAAGATATCATAAGCTCTTACGGTAATACGCGCTGCACGCTTCACAAAGCCTTCATGGACGATTTCTACACTAAGACAACCTTCACCACCTTTAAGGGCAGCTTGTTGAACAGAGTGAGATACGATCTTAGGGTTGGCTAAGAGGTAGATCAAGGGTTCCTCGTCTTCAGTATCGACCATCACCATGATGATGTGTACGAATTCTCCAACTTGAGGTGCCGCTAAACCTACAGCAGGTCTTAGGTTATATTTTTCAGCCTTGTCTTCATCTCGGCTATCTTTGACATAACGAAGCATTTTTTTCGCTAAGGCCAAATGTTTAGGACTCAAAGGTAAACCAACCGGCTGTGATTTATTCCTTAGCTTAGGGTCAGTATCTTTAACGATGGTTTCATAGTTTATTCTCATTTAAAAAACCTTTCACATACTCACATGATATGTCTCAATCACTGATAACAGACACATTATACAGAAAGTAATTTGAATTACAACAATATATGACTTACTTTCATTATAAGCCTATTTTTATTTGATACAATTAAAATAATGAAAACAAGACGATTCTCACTAAAACTTCAAAAAGGAAGAGACATACAACTTCATGTGGCGATGTTCCTTTTAATGATCATCGGCTTGGTGATGAGTGCCTCAGCAGCCATGACCACCGATGTCTTGCTTTTTGATTTGATGATCACTGTCCTCAAACAAAGTTTCTTTCTAGTCTTAGGATACATCGCTTATGTCTGGTTTTCTAAACATTTCTCATTGGACTTCTTTAGACGAAGATATATGGTTATCCTGTTTATCTCTTTTGTCTTTGTAATTGCGCCTTTGTTTTTTAATGAGATCAATGGGGCAAAAGCGTGGATTCCTATTCCTTTGCCTTTCATCAAGTTTAGTCTTCAACCTTCAGAATTTCTAAAGGTGATCAGTGTCATCATCTTAGCGGTTTATATGGGAGATGTCAAAAACCCTAAAGCTAAACTGAGTCAAG
>CAZXTB010000253.1:0-2372 GCA_964643535.1 uncultured Erysipelotrichaceae bacterium
CCTTTGAATATTGATACCTTGAATACGACGGTGAATGACGCCATCGATGTGGTTTATCGTTTATACAACAACGTCAATAATTTGGTGGGTACTGTGGAAATGATCGAAAATACGATCGTCTTCGCCAATAAGTATCGTCCTTATAGTCCAGAAATGGATGCCCAGTTAACTAGAGCTGAACTATTGTTTAGAAATGGTGATTATACCCAAGCCATAAAAGTAGCCTTAAGTGCTGCAGAAAAGATTCAACCTTTTAGCTACGATGAGTTGATCAAGGAGAATTCAAAGAGTGCCCAATCTTAACCCCATTTATTTTGATCATGTGTCAAGTACACCTGTTCATCCTGAAGTATTAAAAAGCCAAAGCGAATTGTCTCCCATCCATTATGCCAACTCTGAAGCCCTGCATGATGCAGGGCATCGTATTGCGAATATGGTGGATAAAAGCAGAGAAAGCATCGCTTCTTTATTGAAAATAAAAGTAGAAAACATCACTTTTACATCAGGTGCTACAGAATCCAACAATGCGATCATCAAAGGGATTGCCTTTGCGAATGCTTCAAAAGGAAAGCATTTGATTACGAGTTCTGTTGAACATTCCAGCGTCTTAGAAAGTTTTAAACAACTAGAAACTTCGTTTGGGTTTGAAGTAACATATCTTAGTGTTGATAAAGAGGGTAGGATCTCCCTACAAGAGCTTAAAGACGCTTTAAGAGCCGATACTACTTTGGTTTCTATAATGCATGTCAATAATGAAATAGGCACCATTATGCCTGTAAAGGCTTGTGCTGAGATCATAAAAGCGAACTCAAGTGCAGTATTCCATGTCGATGAAGTGCAAGCCATAGGGAAAATACCTTTCGATTTTAGTTTTGTCGATGCAGCGAGTTGTTCTGCTCATAAAATAAATGGAGTTAAAGGATCCGGTCTTATGATCGTTAAAGAAAAAGTTAGAATTCTTTCTTTGATCACAGGTGGTCAACAAGAGTATGGCCGTCGAGGTGGAACCGCTAATGCCATCAACAACATCCTGTTTGCGAAAACCTTGCGTTTAGCGTTATCTGAGTATGAAACTCATCTTAAACAAGTGCAAATATTAAATCAATTCTTAAGAAATGAGTTAAAGGAAATCAAAGAGGTGGTCATCAATTCACCTGAACGTGAAGTTTCTTCTTACATCATCAATTTTTCTGTTTTGACTTTAAGTTCGGAAGTTTTATTGAATTGGTTCAATAGTCAAAACATTTATGTCTCAGCCCAAAGTACATGTAACAGTAAAATGAAACATGTATCAATTACCTTACAAGCGATGGGGCTCAATGAAACTATCCTCAATGGTTCGATTCGATTAGGTATATCTGCATCTAACACACTTGAAGAAGCTCAACGTTTCATAAGTGTTCTCAAAGAAGGGTTGGAAACTTATGGATCTCCATTACGCTGATATGATCATTGTTCGCTTCGGCGAACTTTCAATTAAAGGACATAATCGACGTTATTTCGTAAGACAACTACAAAATAACATCAAGGCCAAATTAAAAGACTATCCTTTGATTCGAATTTATTCAAAATTTGATCATTTGGTGATACAGCTCAATAACACGCCTGATGAACCTGTAACACAAGCTTTATCACAAGTTTTTGGGATTGCTTCTTTTTCTTTGGCTCATAAATGTTCGAATCAGATCCAAGACATTATCGATACAGCCGTAGATCTAATGAGAAGTGAAGAACAATGTACCTTTAAAGTTGAAACACATCGCAAAGATAAACATTTACCCTATGATTCGATGGAACTCAATGCC
The DNA here is from genome assembly GCA_964643535.1 of uncultured Erysipelotrichaceae bacterium. Lineage (GTDB taxonomy): Bacteria > Bacillota_I > Bacilli_A > Erysipelotrichales > Erysipelotrichaceae > UBA2212. The sequence continues at coordinate 1,806 of CAZXTB010000253.1, forward strand.
ACAGTAGGGCATCATATTCTAGAGAATACAAATCACAAAGTAAACATCAAAACTCCACAAAAAAAAGTTCGCATCGAAGTTGATTCTCAACAAGCCTATGTTTCTGTGAAGATCTTTAAAGGGCTTCAAGGCTTTCCAGTAGGGGTTCAAAGCAAAGCTTTGGTTTTGATTTCAGGAGGTATCGATTCACCAGTTGCGTCATATTTGACCTTAAAAAGAGGGGTTGAAATCGAGGCTGTTCATTTTGCAGCACCGCCTTATACATCAGCTCAAGCACTTGAGAAAGTTAAAAGTCTCTTAGGTGTTCTTTGCGCCTATCAGCCAAACATAAAACTTCATGTGGTTCCGTTTACTCAAATCCAACTTGAAATCTATCAGAAAGCAAATCCCGCTTATGCGATAACTTTAATGAGAAGACAAATGGTGCGTTTAGCTCAAGAGCTTGCTGAAAAGCGTAAAGCTTTAGCTTTGGTAACTGGAGAATCTTTAGGCCAAGTTGCATCTCAGACGATTGAATCTATGGGGGTTATATCAGAAGTTTCGCATATGAATATTTTGCGTCCTTTG
>CAZXTB010000254.1:0-2359 GCA_964643535.1 uncultured Erysipelotrichaceae bacterium
TGTCTGGTTTTTTCTTGGGATCTTATAAAGGATCCCGTCTTTTAATAAGCGAGCTCCTGTTTGATGATAATGAAATGCGATCTTATTTGAGAGAGCTTGTTGATGTAGGGATAAGACCCACTCATAATCGCAAACTCGTGCGTTGTTGCCCGATTCTCCTCCCACCAAAACAAGTTCAATTTTATGGCTTAAGTAAGGACTTAAATCGATAGCTTCTAGTAAAGGTTCACAGATGATGTTTCTATGTTTAATGGGCAAGTTTAAGAAAATGGGTAAACGAAGAGCAGCTTGGAGTTGGTTTTCTACTGTACATCCAATGATGACATTGTCATAGCCTTCACCCCAATCCTCAGGTAGTACTTTCGCTAAACGAGCGATCCTTTTCGTAAGAAAGATAAAGGTAAGATCTTGTCTTGCCTTCATCATCTTCCATACATCTTTTCTCCATTCATCGGCTTCTTCGACTAGAAAATCTGAACTAAAGCATGTATATACAATTTCACCTGAAGCTATGGTAGGATTTCCATGACGATCTTTACGTAGAGGCAAATTAAAAGAACTGTTCTTAGTGACCAGTGATGCATCTCGTTGATATTTCTCATCGATGCGATAAACATAACAATTTTCGCATCCAGGTGAGATCTTGTGGCATCCATGCCAAGGGTTATAAAGCACCATAACTTTATTATAAATCAAACTTTGATAGAGGAGAACGTATGAATCAAGAAGTAAGAGAATACATCAACCAATTTAGTTTAGAAGATCAAGCTATTCTCAACGAATTTAGAAGAACCATTCTAGATCATTTACCCTTAGGTTTTGAAGAAACACTGAGTTATGGGATGATCGGCTATGTAGTGCCTCACTCGATTTATCCAAAAGGTTATCATGTAGATCCTTCATTACCTTTAGGCTTGATGGCCATCGCTAAACAAAAACACTCTTTTAATTTTTATCATATGGGCATTTATGAAGATAAGGACCTTTTTGATTGGTTTAAAACAAACTACGAAGCTCATTATGGGAAACTTGATCACGGAAAATCTTGTCTACGATTTAAATCAAAAGAAAAGATCCCCTTCGATTTGATTGGGATCTTGGTTGAGAAAATCAGTGTTCAGCAGTGGATCGATAAGGTTGAGTCTACTTTAAAGCGTTAGAAATAATCTTGTAATAATCGTTTTCTAAGAACTTTTGAGAATAATAGAACTTCGCATTAACGGTCTTGATCATTGATTCAACATAGGCTGGATTTTCTACGACCCCTTGATTGTAGGTGAAGACCTTCGTTTTGGCGTTGTATCGACCTGCGCTGGTAATGAAACTACGATCTAAGAAGATGACAAGAGGCTCTGTATTACTAAAGATATCGCTACCCATGAATAGACGAGAGTCATATTTGATGCCCATTAAATTGTTTATCGTAGGCAAGATGTCTAGACTAGAGACAGGTTTCGTAATGGTTTCACCTTTCATCTTGGAATTATAGATGATCAAAGCACTACGATAAAGTTCAAAGGTACGATCGATGGCGACGCCATTGTTTAATTCCTTAAACATGTCATCTTTTAGATAATAAGGATAATGATCCGCGCTTAAGACAATCAAGGTATTGTCCAACTTACCCGCTTTTTCAAGTTCTTCCATCATGTACTTTAAAGCACGATCAAGCTCGATTTGGGTCGCTATGTAACCTTGGACATATTCTGAATAGGGAAGATCCTTAACCAATTCACGGTTCTTAGAAGCCATCGTATTGCCTCTCCATGTGTAATTAGGATGACCAGAAACGGTCATATAATAGACATGGAATTTATCAGCGTTGATGTATTTAGGTAAAGTTTCTTCCATCATCGTGATGTCGGATTGAGGCCATGTGCCGGTATAGGTCAAGCCATTGCCGACCCCCATATAGGTATAGCCTAAATTAGGATGAGACTCATCACGATTATAGTAAGTATAAGAATGATTATGAAATGCGAAGGTCGTATAATCAAGATCTTTGAGTTGATGGCCTAATACAAAGCCCATATCATTGACTGATGATTCAGAAAGACTCCATACACCTGCTTTAGGAATCATCCCTGTGAACTGGACATACTCTCCATCAGAGGTAGAAACTCCCCAGATTGGATTGTAGAAATTCGTAAAGTGATAGCCTTCATGAACCAGTTTATAAAGGGTAGGGGTAACATCTTGACGAACCGCATAATGAGAGAAAGATTCCGCCGTAATCAAAATCAAGTTATAGTCTTTATAGATCCCTGTATGAGCATTCTGCTTGGTGGCAGATCTTGAAGAATACTACTCATGCATAGACAGAAGGATCTTATTGGTGGTGTTTGCTTTTAAGGTATCA
>CAZXTB010000255.1:0-2323 GCA_964643535.1 uncultured Erysipelotrichaceae bacterium
TTTTACCGATAAAGCCTTTGGCTCCAGTGACTAAAATCTTCATCTTTTATTCCAACTCTTGAGTTCTTCTTGAATATACTCCAGACTCAAAAGCTTCTCCTTGATTTGTTCAACGTTTAGGATCTGAGTGTTGTGTGAGTTATAGTCTTGTTCTGAAGCCAGTTCGGGTTCACCTTCAACGAAATACTTATCATAGTTCAGGTCGCGTTTATCTGCAGGAATTCTGTAGAACCTTCCTAAATCTTGAGCAACGACATGTTCTTCTTGGGTCAATAAAGTTTCATACAGTTTTTCACCATGACGTGTTCCGATGATTCTAATTTCATTGTCAGCGTGGAACAGTTCTTTTAAAGCTTTAGCTAAATCCCCGACAGTAGAGGATGGTGATTTCTGAACCATGATGTCTCCGGCATGGGCTTTCTCAAAAGCAAACACAACGAGTTCTACCGCTTCTTCAAGGCTCATCAAGAATCTTGTCATGTTTGGATCAGTAACCGTGATAGGCTTCCCAGCTTTGATCTGTTCAACAAACAAAGGAATTACGGAGCCTCTGGATGCCATGACATTGCCGTAACGAGTTCCACAAATTAAAGTTTCGTCCTCATCGACTGTTTTCGATTTCGCTACGAACACTTTTTCCATCATTGCTTTGGAAATCCCCATTGCGTTGATTGGATAAGCCGCTTTGTCTGTTGATAAACAAATGACTTTCTTGACATGACTTTCAATGGCGGCTGTTAACACATTATCTGTTCCTAAAATGTTTGTCTTAACTGCTTCAATTGGGAAGAACTCACAGGAAGGAACCTGTTTTAGGGCTGCTGCATGAAAGACGTAATCAACCCCATGCATCGCATTCTTTATGCTCGCGATGTCTCTGACATCGCCGATATAGAATTTGAGTTTGTCATTGTTATACAGTTTGCGCATATCATCCTGTTTCTTCTCATCACGCGAGAAGATGCGGATCTCTTTGATTTCTGTATCCAGAAAACGACGCATGACTGCGTTTCCAAATGATCCTGTGCCTCCAGTAATCAACAACGTTTTTCCTTTAAACATGTATTTTCTCCTTAATTGAAATGTTTCATAATGATGTCGTAAGTTATCTTTGACGAATAATGATTCTTAAGATACTCATAGGCATTTTTCCCTAACTCTATTCTAAGATCTTTATCACACAACTGATTCACTTTTTTTTGAAAGCCTTCGACATCGTTGCTTTCGCACCAACATCCTAACTTGTTTTCTTCAATGATCTTTCCAAGATCAGTAGATGGATCTGTAATTGCTAAGGTCGGTAATGAGGCATTCATATAGGAGAGTAACCTTGATGGGAAATTCGGGATCGTGAATCGATGATCGAGAAAGATGAGACCAGTATCGCAACTGTTGGTTAACTCCTCATATTCTGCTCTATCTAGATAGTTCAGCAGCAAGACATTATTGGGTTTGTTTTTCTCAACATACCTTTTAAGTAGATGTTTTTGGGCTCCGGAACCAACTAGAACAAAAAATACATCTTGTCTTTTCTCCATTGTCTCAAGGCACCTCACGATAAATTCAATGCCTTGGGGTTTCCCAAAATTCCCTCCATAGATAAAAACAGTATTGTCTTGCGGAATACCAAATTTCTTTCGGGTTTCAATTCTGTTCGAATTGAAATTTCTTATCCTTATGGAGTTTGGACAAACCTCAATCCTATCTGAAGTAAGGTATTGATTGTCTTTCAAAACATAATCGACATTGGCTTGGGACATGCATCCAATGAAATCCGATGTTTTATAGAGTGATTTTTCTTTGTGTCGAAAGTACATGTAAAGTGGGTTTACCTTACTGAACATCCCCAAATCAACAGCATTTTGAGGGAAGATGTCTTTCAAAAGCAGATAAGTTTTTGCGTTGTCTCGTTTTTTGATGAAAGTGACTACGCTTTGTAGAGTAATTGGAGGCGTTGAATAAAGCACAATATCAAACTTGACGTCTGAAAAATATTTGATGATGGCTCTTTTAAAGGACTGCTCCAATGTTAATAGAGAAAAACCTTTTTCAATCAGATTCGTCTTTTGATAATTTCCGATTTCAAGTTTCAGAATAGTACAGGTTTTATCTTTGATCAGGTGTGTCTTCTCATTTTTCCTTTTCTCAACAGGTGAAGCAACAAAGATCTCATGTCCGTTATCAACGAATTCTTTCAAGAGATCTGTGTAGATATTGCTTTCATCCAAGGATGAAAAATCAAGTTGAGTTAGGAAAAGTATGTTCATTTTCACCTTATTGTTTCCAAAATATGGATAAGCTCGTTTAAAGATTTTATTGAGTA
>CAZXTB010000256.1:0-2306 GCA_964643535.1 uncultured Erysipelotrichaceae bacterium
ACAGCAAAGAGTAGAAATACTCAGTGAGTCCTTTTTAGAAATAAAAGGGTAAACAAAGGTGGTAACACGATTAGCCCTCGTCCTTGGATGAGGGCTTTACTGTTTCATAAGGAGGAAAGAACTATGAAAAAGAAAAGTGTTTTGGAACTGTTATTAGGGGAATGGAATACAAAGACCATCGTAGCCATTGCTTTAGGGGCTGCTTTGTTTGGGGTCTTGATGAACTATGGTGGCATTACCGTATTCACCAACGTTAAATTGACCACCGCTTTCTTAGTGCCTGTTGTTGTAGGGGCTTTGTTTGGACCGATCCCAGCTGCTTTGGCTGCTGGCTTAGGTAATGTGATTGCGGATACGATTGGTGGTTGGGGTTATTGGTGGGATTGGTCAATCGGGAATGCTGTTTTAGGTCTTCTCGTTGGTTGCTTACCTTTATACGGCGCCAACATCACCAAAGGCATCTTCAAAATCAAACATGCGATCATCTATGTCGTTATCGCTGTCGTTGGGAATGCGCTTGCTTTTGGATTGATTACGCCTTTGTTTACTCAACTGTTCTACGGTGGTGAATTGGTCGTTACCTTCCTACAAGCCAATGCGGCTACCTTAGCCAACATCGCTGTGTTGGTCGTTGGAGGTTTACCTTTATTGTATGCTTTGGCTGCTCGTAATGCCTCAGCTCAAAATCTAACTAAGAAATAAGTATGAAAACTCCTTTGATTGTCTTTGACCATTTTACGTTTAAGTACGATGCTCAAACTGAGCCTACCTTAAAAGATATAAATCTTACCCTTTATGAAGGTGAGAAGGTTTTGATTTTAGGTCAAAGCGGAAGCGGGAAGTCAACGATGGTCCATTGTTTAAATGGGTTGATTCCTTATTCCTTCAAAGGAAAAATTGATGGAAGTTTAACCATTGCTGGTGTGGATACCCTCCACACCAGCATCTTTCAATTAAGCAAGATCGTTGGGACAGTCCTACAAGATTCAGATGCCCAATTCGTTGCCTTAAGTGTGGAAGATGATGTGGCTTTTGCCTTAGAAAATAAATCGATGCCTAAAAAAGATATGATCCCATTGGTTCATTATGCCTTGAATAAAGTAGGTATGATCGATTTTCTAAAGCAAGTGCCTTTTGAGTTATCAGGAGGACAGAAACAAAAAGTAGCTGTCGCTGGGATTCTTCATGAAGATGTGAAGATACTCCTTTTCGATGAACCTTTGGCGTCTTTAGATCCCGTCTCTAATCTAAGAACCGTTGAGATGATGGATGAGATGGCTCAAGATGGGAAGACTGTCATTGTGGTTGAACATCGCTTTGAAGACATCCTTCATCGAAAAGTAGATCGAGTCATCGTTTTAGATGAAGGTACGATTGTCTTTGATGGAGATGTGAATCGTTTACTTCAAGAAGACATCTTAAGGGTCAATGGTTTAAGAGAACCTTTATATGTCCAAGCTTTACGTATGGCCAAGATCAATTTAAAAGGTCTTCATTTAAATCAAGTTCAAGATGTGGACTTCGCTCAGTATAAAAAAGAATTGTCTTTCTTAAACGATAAGCAGCCTCATCATGAATCCAAAGAACGACTGCCTTTGGTTGAAGTCAAAGATGTTTCTTTCGCTTATGATCCTAAAAAGAAGGTCTTAAAAAACATCTCATTTAAGCTCTATAAAGGAGAAAGATTAGCGCTTGTTGGACAAAACGGAGCCGGTAAGAGTACCCTGGCGAAACTACTGGTAGGAGTCATTAGACCACAAAGTGGATCGATTGAAATCAACGGAGAAGACATCCAAATCTACAGTATCGCTGAGATCGCCAATAGAATAGGTTATATCATGCAAAACCCCAATACGATGATCGTTAAACACATGATCAAAGATGAGGTCAGTTTAGCGTTGACTTTACGAAAGTATTCTCCTGAAGCCATTGAAAAAGCGGTAAATGAAGCTTTAACCATTACTGGCTTAGACTCGATGAGTCACTGGCCGATCAATGCCTTAAGTTATGGTCAAAAGAAAAGATTGACCGTGGCTTCCATCTTAGCCCTTAAACCTGAGGTCTTGATTTTAGATGAACCTACCGCAGGTCAAGATTATCGCCACTATACAGAAATCATGGATTTCCTCAATGAGATCAATGTGAGTGCTGGAATATCGTTTATCTTCATCACTCATGATATCCATTTGGCCATCGAGTATACCGATCGTGCTTTGGTTTTCTCAGATGGAAACTTGATCAAGGATGCCCGTATCTTTGATGCCTTATCAGATCAAAGCATTCTAGAAAGAGCTTCATTGACTCAA
>CAZXTB010000257.1:0-2301 GCA_964643535.1 uncultured Erysipelotrichaceae bacterium
ATCGGCTTCATAATCCCTTAATAGATTCTCTGTATCGCTATAATGACCGTAATAACGCCCATTGGTCTCAAAGAGATGAAAGTGATTGCCTAAGACGACATAATCCAATTGATGGGTCTCGATGAGGTCTTTAAGTTGATCCATTCGACCCTCATAGTACTCTGCTTCTACCCCAAGATAGATTTTGATTCGATTGGCGTATTGTCTTTTTAAGGCATTGATGTGATGAACATAATCTCCCATTAGAGAAATATCCATTCGAATATTTCTTGAGTCTAATGAATGATAAGGCCAAGGTGAGTGATCACTAAAGCCCAGTTCAACCAAACCAGCTTCCAGTGCCTTCAATACATAATCTTCATCTGTGCCTTCTGCGTGTCTACAACGCATCGTATGGGTGTGGTAGTTGGTGTTAATCATTGGCCCTCCGGATATTCAACTTCAGTCAAATAGAGACCACAAGGTTCCGCAACCCCACTATAAGCTGTCTTATCTTTAGAATCTAATATTCTTTTCGCATCAGAGATCTTAAGCTTACCCTTCCCAATATCGATGATACAAGCCATGATCATTCTGATCATGTGTCTCATAAAGCCATCGCCTTCGATCGTAAAGCGTAAGACATCTCCTTCATCTTCTAATTCAAAACGAAAGATGGTTCTAGCTTGATTGGGTGTCTCCGCAAAACTGTTTCCACAAAAGGCACTAAAATCATGGGTTCCTATAAAAACACTCATCGCTTTACGCATGTTGTCTCGATGTAGATGAGGCTCAATACAGGCATGGGTCTCATAGTTGAACGGTTGGATCTCTCCTTGATAGATAAGATACTCATATTGCTTACGCACCACAGAATAGCGTGCATGAAATTGCTTAGAAACAAACTGTACTTCGATGATTTTAATGTCCATAGGGAGCTGTCGATTAAAGGCTTTCATCCATTCTGCTTCGTTTAAATTGAGCTCTGTATCAAAATGAAAAACCTGCCCCAACGCATGGACCTTAGCATCGGTTCTTCCTGAACCTACGACTTGGACATCACGTTGATGCATGGCTTTTAGGATGTCTTCTAAGAGACCTTGGATACTACTCACGTTATTTTGGACTTGCCATCCATTATAATGAGCCCCATGATACATTACAGTGCATTTAACGCGTTTTAGAGGCTTAACCATATGATTACTCCCAACAAGGATATGACCCCACCCATCATCACTGTGTCCCTATAGGTAGGTTTTAATTGTTTATATCGAGTACGATGTTGAGCCACCACATAGCCTCTGGCTTCCATCGCATCTGCGAGCTCTTCAGCACGCTGAAAACTAGAAACAAATAGAGGTACAATCAAAGAAAGAATAGCCATGATTTTCTCTTTAAACGATCCTTCTTTTAGATCTACCCCACGACTCGCTTGAGCTTTCATGATGCGATTGGTCTCATCGATCAAAGTAGGTATGAATCTTAACGCAATCGAAATCATCATCGCGATCTCATGCGATGGTAAACCAATTCTTTTAAAAGGACTCAATAGATCTTCGATGCCTAATGTTAGATCCATAGGTTTGGTAGATACCGTTAATAAAGTCGTAATTACGATCATCAAGGTCAATCTAACCATGATGTATAGGGTCTGAAATACTGCATCGCTGTATAAGGTAAATCCATAGATGTTAAACAAGACATAACCTGTTCTTATCACAAGCGAATTGATCACAAACAAAAAGCTCAACATAAAGATCATAGGTTTCATCGATTTTAAAATCATCTTGAGTGAGATCTTCGTAAACAACAAAGCTATAAAAACAAAAGCCGCAATGATCCCATAACCAATAAATCCTGATGGGAAGAAAACAGATACCATCAGAACCAACATCCCTATGATTTTAAATCTTGGATCAAGTTTATGGGTAAAGGTATTTAAAGGAATGTATCTTCCTAAAGCGATGTTGTTCATCGTTTGATCTCCTTAGAAATGGCTTCAGCGAGATCTTCTAAATATCTCATGGGTTGCTTAAATTCAAAACCTCCATCAAGTAAGGCTTCTTTGAAAAGTAAGAGTTGAGGTAGATTCATTTGGATGTCTTCGACTTGGGTCTTTCTTTCAAAGTAATCGGTGACTCTTTGATGATTGATGACTTCTCCGTCTTTCATGACGACCACATTATCACAATAGTTGATGACGTGTTCCATATCATGGGTGACGATCAAGATCGTTTTCCCATTTTCTTTATTGAGTCTAACAAAAAGCTCCATCATGGCTTTAGATCCTTGTGCATCTAAACCTGCGGTTGGTTCATCTAA
>CAZXTB010000258.1:0-2282 GCA_964643535.1 uncultured Erysipelotrichaceae bacterium
GAAAAAACAATCAAATCTCTACATTTGGGAAATTTATGGATCCCATTGCTGATAAGCTTTTGGTCAATACAATGTTTATTTTATTTGCCATACAAGGATTAATTCCAGCCATAGCAGTCTTGGTTATGATCTGGAGAGATGTATTTGTCGATGGATTAAGAATGTTGGCTGCTGAAAAAGGTAAAGTTGTTTCGGCTGGCTATATGGGCAAACTTAAAACTGTGGTTCAAATGCTTACCATTATGTTGCTTCTGGTCTCAAATTTACCCTTTGAGCTTTATAATCTTCCAGTTTCTAATTTCTTATTGTGGTTCTCTGTCGTTGTTTCGATCATCAGTGGTGTCGGTTATTTCAGACAACTCAGCTCTCTTGTGCTTGAGTCTAAATAATGCAGAAACTCATTAAGACTTTCAGCGAACATGGTAAGACTTTAAGTACCTGTGAGAGTTTTACAGGGGGTCTAATGGCTTCTAAAATTTGTAGTGTTCCTGGTGCTTCTGAAATCTATTGTGGAAGTATCGTTGCCTATAGTATCAGTTCCAAGGTAAATGTGGTGCACATCGACCCTGAACTTATTCATCAATATGGTACAATCAGTCCACAAGTCGTAAGCCAAATGGCTGAAAAAACACGACTTTTATTTAAGACAGATTATGCAATTGCGTTTAGTGGTAATGCGGGTCCTAGCGTTCAAGAAGGTAAAGCGCTTGGTTTATGGTATGGTGCCATTGCGAATGATGCAAAAACCATCGTCTTTGGTGGGATTAGTAATTTAAGTCGAAATGACTTAAGAGAAGCTGCCATTGAAACCGGATGTAGAAATTTGATCGAGTTGATTAGGAATACACAAGATTAACACATAAACCATTAAAGGAGGACTTATGGACGATAAGAAAAATTTGATGTTAGAAGAAACCATTAAACAGATAGAAAAACAATATGGTAAAGGTTCAGTAATGCGCCTTGGTGATCGTGCAAATGTCGATGTGGATGCCATAAGTTCAGGCTCTATCGCCATCGATGCTGCTTTAGGGGTTGGAGGTTATCCAAAAGGACGTATCGTTGAGATTTATGGTCCTGAATCCAGTGGTAAAACAACCTTGGCTTTACATGCCATCGCTGAAGTTCAAAAAAGAGGCGGAAGAGCCGCATTCATCGATGCTGAAAATGCCATCGATCCTCGTTATGCGAAAGCCTTGGGCGTAAATATTGAAGAATTGGTATTATCTCAACCCGACAGTGGTGAACAAGCTTTAGAAATCACGGAAATGTTGATTAAGAGTGGGGCTATTGATTTGGTTGTTATCGACTCAGTTGCTGCTTTGGTTCCTCAAGCTGAACTTGATGGAGAAATGTCAGATGCCCATGTGGGACTTCAAGCTCGCTTGATGTCAAAAGCGATGCGTAAATTGGCAGGGGTTATGAATCGCAGCGAATGTACAGCGATCTTCATTAATCAATTACGTGAAAAAATAGGAGTTATGTTTGGTAATCCGGAAACAACAGCCGGCGGTAAAGCCCTTAAATTCTATGTTTCCATTCGTATTGATATCCGTAGAGGTGAAGCCATTAAGAATGGTGTTGAGGTTATCGGTAATAAGGTAACCGTCAAAGTCGTTAAGAATAAAGTCGCTCCTCCATTTAAAATTGCCATCATCGATATTATGTATGGAACTGGGATTTCTCGTATTGGAGAATTGATTGATTTATCCGTTGAAAATGAAATCATTCAGAAGAGCGGATCTTGGATGAGTTATAAAGGTGAAAAGATTGGACAAGGTAGAGATGCAGTCAAAGCCTATCTTGAAGCTAATCCTGTCATCGCAGAAACCATCATGGTTGAACTTAAATCTAAATTACTTTTAATTAATGAAGAGAAAAGAGCCAAATAAGGCTCTTTTTAATGCATTGGCTTGTGAAACACATCGTTTATAGGTTATTATATAGACAAGAGTATTCACTCTTAAGAAGCAGGAGGAAATAATATGGGACCAGAGTCTTTATTTCCGTCATTCCTAGCTGGTATTATAGGTATTGCTTTGGGGCTCATTATTATGTACATGGCCTCGAAGTTAGGTTTAAATAGAGATCAACAAAAAGCGAAGCTCATGATCGATGAAGCTTCCATCAAAGCTGAAAACATTTTGCGCCAAGCCGTCTTAGACGGTAAAACACAAGCTTATGAACTTAAGCTGGCTGCAGAACGAGAACTGAAAGAAAGACGGCAGGAACTGCAAGAAGCAGAACAGAAATTAGGCCGTAGAGAAGACAATCTCAGTTTT
>CAZXTB010000259.1:0-2239 GCA_964643535.1 uncultured Erysipelotrichaceae bacterium
GATGGATGTCGATTTCATCGCAGCCAGTTTCGTAAGACGTGCTCAAGATGTCTTGGCCATTCGTAAGATCTTACTCGATGAAGGTAAATCTAAGATCCAAATCATCGCTAAGATCGAAAATCAAGAAGGTTATGATAATTTAGAATCTATTTTAGAAGTCGCTGATGGGGTCATGGTCGCTCGTGGTGATCTAGGGGTTGAAGTATCAACTCAATTGGTTCCTATCTATCAAAAGAAGATCATCAAGAAAGCCAATGAAATGGGCAAGCCTGTTATCACAGCGACCCATATGTTGGAATCTATGATGGGCAATCCTAGACCTACACGCGCTGAAGCTTCCGATGTCGCCAATGCGGTATTAGATGGATCAGATGCGATCATGTTGTCTGGAGAAACTGCTGCTGGGGAATATCCACTAGAAGCTGTAACCACCATGGACATCATTGCGACCGCAATGGAAGAAATCCTGCCTTATCGTGAACGTTTAGACTTGGCCATCAAATCATCCCGTAAGACCATCCAAGATGCGATTGGGATCTCTGTAGCCGATTCAGCACTTCAACTAGAATCTGTTAAAGCGATCATTGCCTTTACTCAAGGAGGCTCTACCGCTAAACGTATCTCTAAATTTAGACCTTCAGTTCCTATATTCTCTGTTACCTTTACAACATCCGTTCAACGTAAATTGAACCTATATTGGGGTGTAATCCCTGTCTTCTCAGACATTCAAAACAGTATGACCAATGATGATGAATTGGCCAGTATCATCGCCAAAGACAATGGTTTCAAAGCAGGCGATTACGTAATCATTACTGCGGGCTATCCGACAGGAGAAGGCACCGCCAACATGATGAAGATCGTGGAGGTCAAATAAAATGAAAACGGTGATTGGGATCGATTTAGGAGGCACCAATGTACGTGTCGCTAAAGTAACCCTCGAAGGGAAAATCATTCAAGAATTCAAGAGTCCTTGCTATGCTCAAGAAGGACCTGAAAAAGTAACTTCCAACATCATCGAACATTTAGGAAAGATCGACGACATCAAATCTTGTTCAGGGATAGGGATCGGGGTCGCAGGACCTGTCGATACCGTAACCAAACAACTCAAAATGTCGACCAATCTTCCTGGTTTAGCGTTTTATCCAATCTGTGAAAAAATCGAAAAAGCTTTTGGTTTACCGACCTATATGGACAATGATGCCAATGTGGCTGGTTTAGCCGAAGCGCTCTTAGGCGCAGGACGTGGTCATAAAGTCGTTTACTTCATCATTCATGGGACAGGTATTGGAGGCGCTTTGGTCGTCAATGGTCAAGTCGTATCCGGTAAAAATGGCTATGCGGGTGAAATTGGAAACATCATCGTGACGCGTGAAGGCGAAAAGGTCAATCACCTTAATATCGGGGCTGTAGAAAACCTCGCTTCTGGGGCTGCCTTGATCAAAATCGCTCAGAAGAGAATCAATCCAAACATTACCACCGCTTATGAAATCTTTAAACTCGCTAAAGCAGGCGACATTACAGCTTTAGACATCGTCGATAAAATGGCTTTCGATTTTGCTTCAGCCTGTTCAGCCATTGGCCATGTGGTCGATCCTTCGATCTTTGTGGTAGGGGGCGGTGTGGTTCAATCTCACGAACTTTACTTCCCACTCGTAAAAAAATATTATGATCAAATGGTTCATGAAGGAATGCGTGGGGTTCAGTTTATCCCTGCAGAACTCGATGAACCAGGGATCTTAGGCGCAGCGATGTTGCCTATATCTCAAGGCAACTAAAAGGAGAAACTCATGCCAAGTCAAAGAATGCTTAGAAAGTATGCGAAGTTAGCCGTTTGTGTAGGAGCCAACGTTAGAAAGAACCAACCTTTATTGATTTCAGCTTCTGTTGAAACCAAAGACTTTGTTCGTTTATGTGTCGAAGAAGGCTATAAAGCAGGAGCGTCAATGGTTTCTGTTCGTTGGTTGGATCAGATGGTTTCTCATACGAGTTTTAAATATGCAAGCGTAGACGTGTTAAGCGAGATTCCTTCTTATATCGTTGATCAAATGAAGTTCTATATCGATAAAGGCTACGCAGCGATCAGTATCTCTGCTGACACCCCGGGTGTCATGGCCGATATCGATCCTATGAAGATGCAAAAAGTAGGTATGGCTACAGGAAAAGCTCTAAAGTTCTACAGTGAACATATGATGGGTAATCGTACCCAATGGTGTGTTATCTCTGTTCCTACTGAAGGCTG
>CAZXTB010000260.1:0-2214 GCA_964643535.1 uncultured Erysipelotrichaceae bacterium
GTGTCGGTGTTTCGACAGGTGTAGGATTCGCTAAATAGACTTGGTAATCAGCTTGAATCTTATACATTGAAACAAGGAACAAGATTTTGAAGACGATGATCGAAATAAATAAGGCAAAGGCTGTAAAAGCCCATACGACGATGATGATGATCACAGATTGTAATGCCACCATATAATCCGCAACGATGGATTCAATCAAAGCTTGATTACCAGCACTGGCTTGAAGTGCCATTCCAAATTCATACAAGGTTGTCCATGAGACGCTAGCGATGGCCGCTATGACCATTACGATACTCAAGGCAACTAAGATACCAATCAAGATATAACCCATTCTCCAACGCTTAAACAGCTTCTTAGGTTGATTCTTATCGATGAGTTTGTCTGAATATAATTGAATGCCTTTGATTACGTTAAGAATAACAACGATGTCAATGATGAAGGCTGCAAGACCAACCAATCCACCAAACCCAGTATCTACCAAACCAAGCACGAAGGATAGACCACTTAATCCCATCAATACATAAAGAAGTGTCGGTACTTTCTTAAAGAAAGGATTTTCTCTATCTAAAGATAAGACACCTTTCTGGATCAAGAAGTACGCCCCAATACTGATTAACGGTCCAATATTAACACCACCAATATCAAATCCACCAAATAAACTAAGCAAGAAACCATAAAAAATAAAATTCATAAGTTCTCCTTTTTAGTCATGTGACTTTATTCAACAGTAAGTACAACTGGTTCTTTTTGAAGTACTTGCTGATGATCTTTTTGTAGTTTATTCAAAGTAACTAACCATAGAATACGAGATGTAAACCCAACCATAATGGTTCCTGCTAAAATAACCAGTAGAACAATTAGGATTGGGGCATTTGGTTTAAGTGAATCTAGTAAAGCCTGAGGATCAGATATGAAGGTATTTAAGTCGATGGTGTCCTCTGTGGTTCCAACTGATAATGCATAACTGAAGCCAATTACGATCCCACCGATAATCGCTGTAAACATCATCACCGCAGAAGAGATCAAGTTGACTTTCCAATATTTCAATAATCTAACGGTTTCTTGAGGACCTGTTAAGATGGGCGCATAAGACTGTATTCCTTTGATCAGATGATACTCATTGAGAATGGCGATAATGCCTGATCCCATCATCACAAAGCCCATTCCTCCAGATACATTAGAATCTTTAACCAAAACGACCACACCTGTAACAATGCTTATCCCCAATAAGATGATCGTAAAAATCTGTGCGTTTTGAAAATTGCGTTGGGTCTTGTTTAAAGTCGATAGACCTTTTAATATCAGTCCAAATACCCCAATACTGATCAAAAAAGACAAGTCCATTTGTAGGTAAGAATCTGTCAGTAGTGAAACCACGTTCGTTAATAAACTTAGAATAAAAGCCCAAAAGATATAGGTCATGCGTTGACTCCTTCCATCATCTTAAGTCGACGATGTACTTCTGCGATGGGTAAGCCCATAATCGTATAATAATCCCCATCGATGGCTTTGATAAACAAAGCTCCTTTGTCTTGTATCCCATAAGCACCTGCTTTGTCTAGTGGTAAAGAAGTCGCCACATAGCTTTTGATAAGGGCTTCATCTAATGGATAGAAAGTTACTTTCGCCACAGAATGAAAGACTACTTTTTCCTTCTCACTCATCATACAGACCCCAGTGATGACTTTATGGGTCTTCCCTGATAAGAGTTTAAGCATCCTGATCGCATCTTGTTCATCATTGGGTTTACCCAAAACAAGATCATCTAAAACGACGACAGTATCAGATCCTATGACGATGGATTGTGGATGTCTCTTAAAAACATCGAGTGCTTTATCGATGGCTATTTTTTCGATGGCCTTCGTTAAAGTCAAACTAGAATCGATAATTTCTTCGATCTGTGGATTCTCTGAACTAAAAGGCATATTGAGTAGAAGCATCAATTCTCTTCTACGCGGGCTTTGGCTAGCCAATATAATGTTTTTCATCATTGGTTTTCCCCCTGAAAACAGTTCAATTATAACATCATAGTTGTAAATAAAAAAGGTTTGTTAGAACAACCCTTCTTCAAGTATCTTCATAACTTCGTCTACAGCATGATCTACATCCTTACGATCACTAAACATGATCCAGTTTAGACCTAAGAAATTAGAGATGCCCATCAGCATAAACGCCACCACTAGCGAGTAGTTCGTCATGCGTGCCGCGCTGAAC
>CAZXTB010000261.1:0-2185 GCA_964643535.1 uncultured Erysipelotrichaceae bacterium
TTGTTTCAGTTCAAAAGATCCTTCTAAAGTAGATCGATCTGCGGCCTATTACTGTCGCTTTGTGGCGAAAAACGTCGTGGCTCATGGATTGGCTGATCGCTGTGAAGTTCAAGTATCTTATGCGATCGGGCTAACCAAACCGCTTTCTGTCTACATCAATACCTTTGGGACAGAAAAGAAGTCCATCTTAGAGATAGAAAGTATCATAGAGCGTAATTTCGATTTTACGGTAGGCAACATCATCGATGAGCTGGATCTACTTAGACCCATCTATCGCAAGACCAGTAATTTCGGTCATTTCGGTAGAGAAGATAAGGATTTCACTTGGGAAACGATTAAAAAGCTTAAATAGGACCTCTCCGGTCCTTTTTCTTGTATTCAAAAAAAGGCAGTGATATACTTAACTCGCTTAACAATTAGAGAACAACTCAGAAGGAGATCTATGGAAAGTAATAGCTTATCCCATCAATTATCGATGGCGATGGACAACATCAAACGTTCTCAAAAACATATGTTTAAAGCCTTTCATGCGGATGATCAACCTTTGTTTATTCTGATGCATTTTGAAGAAGCCTCGCAAGGAGGAAGTATTCCCATCTCTGCTTTAAAAGAAGCCATGGGCGTTACCGCTGCAGCAGCGACTCAATTCATCAAACGTTTAGAAGAGTTTGAGTATGTTCAAAGGGAAGTTGATCCATTGGATCGAAGGGTTGTTAAGGTATCTTTGACAGAGAAAGGCAAGACAGCTGTCACACAAACTAGAGCTTGCTTTGCGATGGCCTTAGATGGTCTTGTAAAAGATTTAGGAGAAGAAGACGCAGAGAATTTGGTTAGATTACTGAATAAGACGTCCATCTATATGGAGAAAGAATTCTTAAAATGAAAAAGAAATCAAAACGCAAATTTGTTATCCTAGGAGTATTGGCTTTACTCTTGGTGTTGGGATACGTAGGATTTAACAATCTTCGCGATACGGCGAAGAAGAATTTGGTAGCTTCTGCTACCGTTTATAAAGTAGAAAAATCGGATCTGATCATCTATAGCTTCGCTAAAGGAAAAATCGTTTCTGCGGATACGACAGAATATTCCTTTACTGGTTCTTTATCAAGCAATCTTGTTGGATTGGGCGATATGGTCGTAAAGGGAACAGATTTAGGTAAGTATACCAATATGATGGGTCAAACCAAGTTGATCGAATCCAAAGTAAGTGGGATCGTAACTCAAGTCCCAAGTTCATTTAGTAATACATGGGTCATATCTGATGCGGATCAACTACAGATGAGTATCCAAATCAGTGAAAAAGACATCGCTAAGATCACCTTGAATCAACAAGCTTTCGTCTACATCGATGCCTTAAAGGTTACCGTTGAAGGTGAAGTTACCGATATCAATTATTTAGGCAATACCACCGCAGATTATACGACCTACACCGTAACCGTTAGTTTCGAAAAAGCCGATCAACCGATCTTCTTAGGTATGACAGGTAGTGGTAAGATCGAAATCAGTGCCAATCGGGATATCTTAGTGGTTCCTGTTGAAGCCCTTATCGAAAGTAATGGGAAAACTTACCTTTTAGATAAAGCATGGTTAGAGGATGTATCCAAACCTGAAAAAGATTTCTATATTGAAGTGACGGTGGGTGTCGCAGACATCAACTTCGCTCAAGTAACAGCGGATAATCTAGAAAACAAAGAAGTAGTCATCCTTCCTGCGGATGCCCAAACAGGCTTCTTTGCTGGAATGAGAAATTAATGATCAGTATTAGTAATGTCACCAAGCATTATCTTATGGGAGATGTCCTTGTCAAAGCACTTGATGGGATCTCTTTCGACATCGCCGAAGGGGAGTTTGTGGCCATTGTAGGACCTTCAGGCAGTGGTAAATCGACCCTGATGAACATCTTAGGATGTTTGGATATCGTCACCGATGGGTCTTATAAACTAAATCAAAAAATGATTAAAGAATACGATGAGAATGATTTGGCTGAGATTAGAAATACATCCATTGGTTTTGTGTTTCAACAGTTTAATCTATTACCTAGTTTTTCAGCCCTAGAGAACGTTATGATTCCTTTAACTTATGCGAGAATTCATCGTAAAGAGAGAGAAAATAAAGCCAAAGCTTTGTTGACTCAAGTGGGTTTAGGAGATCGACTGTATCATAAGCCTACAGAGCTTTCTGGGGG
>CAZXTB010000262.1:0-2157 GCA_964643535.1 uncultured Erysipelotrichaceae bacterium
TAGGGGATAAAGTTAGATCAATGACGATGTCGCCTAAAGGGATGATCGCTTCAGGAAAACCGACGCGTCTTGCGGTATCGATGGCAGCTAAGGTTCTTCCTACTAGGGCAGGATTCGCTAAACCGATGTCTTCATAGGCTGTTACTAAGAGACGTCTTTCAATGGAGTCTAGGTCTTCTGCGACGATCAATCTCGCCAAATAGTAGAGTGCTCCGTCGACATCCGATCCTCGAATTGATTTTTGAAAAGCACTTAAGGCATCATAGTATCCATCATCTGAGGCATCAAAATTTTGATTGGCGGAAAGATGTAGGGTCGATAATTCTTCTGGGGTAATGGTTTGATCAGGATAAACAATACTCAAGACTTCTAAAGTGTTAAGTGCGATACGGACATCGCCATTACTCATCTTAACCAAGGCATCTTTAACCTTGTCTTCTAAAATTATGTTTTTTAGATCGGCTTGAGGATGAGCTAATGCTTGAACTAAGGCTTGTCTCATCTCATCATCACTGAGGGCTTTGAATTCTACCAAAAGACAGCGGGATCGAATCGCTGGGTTGATTGAGAAATAAGGGTTGGTGGTGGTCAAGCCGATCATGATGACTTTCCCATCTTCGACATAAGGTAATAAGAGGTCTTGTTTATCTTTGTTTAAACGATGGACTTCATCGACCACCAAAACCAATTGACCTGCGATCTTGGCTTCAGAGAAGATCTCATCGAGATCCTTCTTATTACCTGTGACCGCATTGAATTCCTTTAAAGGAAGCTCTACCCCTTTCGCTAAGATCGAAGCGACGGTGGTCTTACCTGAACCAGGAGGCCCAAAGAAGATCATCGAGAAAAGACGCTTCTCATTGATACAGCGTTTTAATAGGCCTTTGTCTTGAAGGATATGGGTTTGGCCTAGTACTTCATCTAAAGATTGGGGACGTAAACGATAGGCTAAAGGTTCTTTCATAAAACTCCTCAATCTTATTCTAACAAATCTTAGAGGTGTTAAAATAAAGATATGAGAGTTCTTGTTCAAAAAGTAAAAGAAGCTTCTGTCTTGGTCAATGGGACTGTTGTTGGACAGATTGGGATCGGTTGTGTATTATATGTGGGGTTTTCATCGACAGATACCTTAGTTGAGGTCGAAAAGATGGCTCATCGATTACCTTTAGCTCGCCTCTTTGAGGATGAAACTGGTAAAATGAATCTGTCCTTATTGGACGTTAAAGGAAGCTTCTTATCCATCTCTCAATTTACCTTGATGGGGGATACTTCAAAAGGTCATAGACCCTCCTTTACCCAAGCGATGGATCCTTTAAAAGCTAAAGATCTTTATGAAGCCTTTAATCAAAGCTTAAGAAAAACAGTGAATGTAGAGACAGGTATCTTTAGAGAAAACATGATCATTCATCAAACCAATGATGGGCCTGTTAGTATAATCTATGAAAGTTAGGTAACCCTATGTCCATTCTATTAGATGGTAAACAATGCGCATTAGACATTGAGAGTCAATTAAAGATTGATCTTGAGAAACTACAAGCCAGTGGTAAACGATTGCCTAAACTGGTGGTGCTTTTGGTTGGGGATAATCCTGCCTCTGTATCTTATGTATCCAATAAAGATAAAGCTTGTCATAGAGTAGGGTTATTGTCTGAAATCATAAGACTTCCTGAAAACAGTACAGAAGCACTGATCATCGATGAGGTCCTTAAGTTAAACAAGGATGACTCCGTTGATGGGATCTTAGTTCAGTTACCTTTACCCAATCGGATGCCTTCTAAGAAGATCATTGAAAGTATAGATCCTTCTAAAGATGTGGATGGCTTACATTCTGTCAACGTCACCAAGTTGGTGATGAATGAGAAAGGCTTTGTGCCTTGTACGGCTAAAGGCGTGGTTACTTTACTAAAGACCTACGCTATTCCTCTACAAGGAGCCCATGCGGTGGTCTTAGGACGCTCACAATTGGTAGGACGACCCTTAGCTCAACTCTTGACCAACGAGAACTGTACGGTTACGGTGTGTCACTCCAAGACGATCGATATTCCTCAATATACACGCATGGCCGACATCGTGATCGCAGCCATAGGTCAACCTAAGATGGTCACTAAAGATTATCTAAGCTCAAAAGCAGCTGTAGTCGATGTGGGAATCAATAAG
>CAZXTB010000263.1:0-2148 GCA_964643535.1 uncultured Erysipelotrichaceae bacterium
TTAACTCAAGTATATCCACCATTTATCAAACATTCGATGGGAAGGAACTTTATCCTACTTTAGAATTAAAAGCAGCCAATCTGCTTTATTTGATCACAAAGAATCATAGTTTCATCGACGGAAACAAACGAATAGCATCAACGATTTTCTTGTATTTTCTAGACAGAAACAACGCTTTGTTTATCTCAGGAAACAAGAGGATCAATGACGAAACACTTGCAGCATTGGCTATTCTCATCGCTGCATCTGATCCAAAAGATAAAGAACTGCTCATCAACCTGATCTTAGTTATCCTTGGATAACCTAATCATCTAAGGAATGTCTAGAATCGTGGTTATTTAGTTCTCATGGAAGGGCGAAGCAGTGAATCTACAATACGAAGCCTATTTAAGATAATTCTTTCAATAAAAAACTGTCAAATTTCAATGTTGACAGTTTGATGTGATTTATTAGGATCAGTTTTGTTTTTATTTAAGAAAGTTTTTAACGAAGGGAAGCACTTGATCGAGATCCACCAATTGGATCTCTTTTTCATTTCTGAATTTTACTTCGACTTTGCCTTGTTCAAGGGTTTTCCCAATGGTGATTCTTAGTGGAATCCCAATCAGATCCATATCGTTGAACTTGACCCCAGCTCTTTCATCACGATCATCAAGTAAGACATCGACGCCTGCTTGAAGAAGTTCTTGATAGAGATTCTCTCCAGTGGTGTTTTGAAGCTCGATCTTGGTGTTGATGATGACTAAGCCTACGGTATAAGGCGCAAGAGCCTTTGGCCACAAGATCCCAAAATCATCGTGATTCTGTTCAACGATGGCCGCTAAACAACGACCAGGACCGATTCCGTAGGATCCCATGATGACAGGATGAAGGGTATTGTCTTGATCTAGATATTCAAGACCTAATGCTTTAGAGTATTTATCACCTAGTTTGAAGGTGTTTCCGATTTCGATCCCATTGTTGAAGTAGATCTTACCACCACATTTAGGACATTCATCGTTAGGTTTGATGTTTCTAATGTCGGCGAATTGAGTGACTTGGAAATCACGACCCACATTGACATTTTGGAAATGGAAATCTGTTTTATTGGCCCCAACCAAGAAGTTACTCATGGTTTTGATGCGATGATCCGCAACGATCTTGATGTTGATCCCAACTGGACCCGCATAACCGATCTTGGCGTGTGTCAAATTCTCAACGACTTCAGCACTGGCGAGTTCAACCACGGTCGCATTAAAGAGTTTTTGAAGCTTGACTTCATTGATCTCATCATCTGCTCTCACCATGATTAGAACAGGGGTCTTATCGATGCTATAAATCATCGACTTGGTCATCTTATCTTCTGAGATGTGATAATTATCGACGAGATCTTTGATCTTGCCGACATTAGGTGTATAGAGTTCACCAAGGTCTTTGAAATCTTCTAAAGGAAGATCTTGTGTGACACAAGGAGAAACTTCAATATTCGATGCGAATTCGCATGTGTCGCATAGAACCAAGCGATCTTCACCGATGTCGGTGACAGCTTGGAATTCTTCTGAGAGAAGACCTCCCATAACACCCGTATCCGCAGTGACGATCTTATAGTTAAGACCCATACGATCAAAGGAGGCTTTATACGCATCAAACATTTTTTGATAGGAGAGGGTTAATCCATCCAGATCCTTATCGAAAGAATAGGCATCCTTCATGATGAATTCTCTAACTCTGATCAAGCCAAAACGAGGTCTTGGTTCATCTCTGAATTTGGTTTGAAATTGATAAAGATTAAACGGAAGATCTTTATAGGATTTTACGTGATGATTGGCAGCCATAACGAAGAGTTCTTCGTGAGTAGGTCCCAAAACGAAAGGCTTCCCAAAACGATCCTTTAAGGCAAACATAGAGGCTCCAATAAGCGCTCTTCTCCCTGATGCTTCATAAATCTCTTCAGGAATCAAAGAAGGCATCAAGACTTCTTGAGCACCTGTCTTATTCATTTCTTCTCTGATGATCTGTTCGATCTTCTTAAGGACCTTATAGCCCATTGGAAGATACATATAGACCCCAGAAGAATTCTTCTTGATCATTCCGCTTCTGACCAAAAGATTACCGGATACGGAGTCTTCATCCTTTACGTTTTCACGTAAGGTAAAGAAATAACTGCTC
>CAZXTB010000264.1:0-2147 GCA_964643535.1 uncultured Erysipelotrichaceae bacterium
CTTGTATCTATTATTTGTTTTTTTAGAAATATCGCTATCTATAGGATCCATCATAGGCATTGAAAATTATAAGTATATTCCTTTAGGAATCAATCAGTTTATTCAATTGGTTTATTTTGTTTCCACCCCACTTTTATCTGTTTTGTTTACTCTCTATATGATCGCAGTAGGTTGGGAAAACGATAAAAAAGTTAAGAAGTATATGTTTATTACAATCTTGCCTTACGTTTTATATATTCCATTTATTATTTCAAATCTATTTACACACTCGCTTTATACCATGAATTTAGTTGAAGGATTTAGTGAAGGAAATCTGTTTTTCTTGACTTATTTGATTCATTTTGTTTATGCCTTGGCGATGATTATTCTTGCCTTTTATAGTAAAGGTAGAGTCCAAGAACGACTTCCTTATGTGTTACTTTCTTTCCCAGTAATCTCATTATCGATGTTGGGTATACAGCTGCTTTATCCTAGCTTAATTCTTTCAGGATTTGCAGCAACCATCGTTGCCTTGATCGTTTATCTTTATATTCAAAATAAGCAACAAGATGAAATCAAAGCCAGTGAAGAAAGATTTAGAAATATTTTCGCTTTAAAAGGGGATGCGCTCTTCGTTGTTGATAAAGAGAATGGAGATATTCTTGAGGTCAATGAATCAGCTTGTATGATTTATGGTTTTAGTAGAGAAGAACTTCTCCATATGAAAAATACTGATGTTTCGTATGAACCGGTTGCGACCACACAAGCGGCTAAAGATTTTAATGGGGGATATGTTGAGATCCCACTTCGTTATCATAAGAGAAAAGATGGGACCGTTTTCCCAACTGAGATTTCAGCGGCTTTGTTTAATTGGAATAATCGAGAAGCCATCTTGGTGGTCTCTAAAGACATTACAGATCGTTTGATTGCTGAAAACAAGCTTATTTATTTAAGTTATCATGATCAATTAACAGGTTTATACAATCGTCGTTTCTTTGAAGAAGAACTGATTCGTTTAGATACCAAACGTAACTTACCGATTAGTATCGCCATGGGTGATGTCAATGGGTTGAAGTTGGTGAATGATTCTTTTGGCCATCTAAAAGGAGATCAACTCCTTAAAAGTGTGGCGTATGCGATGCAGAAAGCTTGTCGAGATGATGACATTATCGCTCGTTTAGGGGGAGATGAATTCGCAGTTATACTTCCTCATACGACGGATGCGGATGCTGAGAAAATTGTTTCAAGAATTATGGAGTATGCCAATGAAGAAAAAATTGAAGGTTTAAATATCTCCATCTCTTTTGGTCACCAAACCAAAACAGATGAGAATGAAAATATTAATACGATCATTAGAGAAACAGAAGAAAGAATGTATCGTCATAAACTGAATGAAAGTTCCAGTATGAGAAACAAAACAGTTACCCTTATTATGAATACCCTGTTTGAGAAAAACAATCGAGAGATGGAACATTCTGAACGTGTGAGCGAGATCTGTGTCATGATCGCAACTGAAATGGGTTTAGATAAGGATTCAATCAATCGACTACGTACTGTAGGATTAATGCATGATATAGGTAAGATCGGTATCAACGAGGATATCTTAAACAGTAAAACCATCTTAACTCAAAAAGAATGGATCGAAGTTAAGAAACATTCTGAGATTGGGTATCGCATCTTAGCCGCTTCTACCGATTTCGCTGATATCGCAGAAGATGTATATGCCCATCATGAACGATGGGATGGGAATGGCTACCCTAGAGGAATCGCTAAAGATACCATATCAATTTTCGCAAGACTCATTGCGATTGCGGATTCCTATGATGCGATGATCTCAGAACGTCCATATCGTTCTTATCGTAAATCCATGAGTATCGAAGAAGCCATATCCGAAATCAAGAAAAACTCAGGGACTCAGTTTGACCCGAAATTGGCTCAACTTTTTGTAGAGAAGGTCATGCATCACCCTTGGTAAGAATTATATATAGACAATAATATTTTGAGTAAACACAAGATCCCAAATAGAAAAATTGGGATCTTTTATTATTAGTTTCATATCTATTTGAACCATTTGGAAAACTGAAAACTTGAGATATACTACTTAGGTAGCACAGAAGTGCTATCAGACATGATCCTATGTGGCTAGGTATAATCCTAGTACGGTGCAA
>CAZXTB010000265.1:0-2146 GCA_964643535.1 uncultured Erysipelotrichaceae bacterium
ATCTTGTGCATTTAATTTAGCCATGTTTTTTCTCCTTGTTTAATTAAACAGACTTACTTTCGGCAATTTGCGAAACAGCATAGGCGAACTTACGAACTGGTGATTGTAACATCCCCAAGATCTGACTGTACATCCCATCTCTTCCAGGCAAGGCCGCTACTTCGGTGATCATCGCGGCATCACATACTGTGCCCTCGACTACGCCACCCTTCAATACCAACTTCTTGTGCTTCTTAGCGAATTTCGCCAAAATGCGACTTGGTGCTACTGCATCACCGCCGAAAGCGATGGCATTAGGACCACTGAGGGATGAAGTCAATGCATCATAACCAAGTTCGGAAGCAGCACGCGAAACAAATGAATTCTTATATACTTTGAATTCGATTTCTTCCTTGCGCAACTCACGACGAAGATCGGTTACTTCTTTGACGGTCAGCCCGCGATATTCGACAACGACGGCTGATTTCGAAGTTTTAAATTTCTCTGTAACTTCAATAACCATCGCCTTTTTACTATCGAGTATCGATTGGTTCATAGACTGTCCTCCTTGTTTTTCTCAACATACCTGAGTAAATAAAAACCCGCATCCATAGACGCGGGCAAAAAGTTACTTTAACTTTTACCTCGGCAACGAATTAAGCCAGTGTATCGGCAGTTGCTGTCTGTGGTATATTGAACACCACTTATTCTATAGGATTAAAAGATAAAGTCAAGCAGTTTCGTGTTCAACACAAACTAAAGCGTAATCAAAGTTAGATTTAGAATTTTAAGCCTGTAAGTAAGATCCCAAAGGTCAACGCTAACACTTTAACCAATTCTTTCAACATGACCATATTCGAAAGGATGGTTGAACCCAAGATACTAGAGAATGGAAAACCAATCAAAATGATCCCAATCAAAACTAAAACAAATTTAGTGACGCTTGCTTTTCCACTTTTGCGTTCATTATACGCAAGGATCATTCCACAAGCAATGTAGGAAAGAATCAGTGCGGCATATTCAAAATAAAACCATAAGGTCTTATAGGTGGAAGCAAATTGAGCATCTGTATATCTCGTAAAAGACTGATAACCCAATAGAACCAAAACAATCAAGATCCCTTTAACCGCATATTCGATAAATTTTTTCATCATTCACCTCCACAATAAGTTCATTATACGATATTGAAATGGTGAACAAAATAAAAAGTAGATCGATGATCTACTTTTACAAAGCACGGGTGTTTCAAGGGGGAATCGATAACCCGGGTTTTGAATCTATACGACTGCTTTTTTCTGTTTACCTTTACGTATCAGAATTTCAGCACCAGCTGTAATCGAAGCAATCAGAATCATAATCGATCCATATTCCGCAACGACTTCAATCGTCTTGGTTAAATCGAATGACGCTCCTAGACCACCTCGATAACCTCGTATACCTTCTTCGGTTTCCTCATGATCAACTTCTTCAACCAACGATTCAGAGGACTTTCCACGTCCACCGCCTCTACCTTCAGTGCCTTCTGGCCATCCACTTTCATGTTCAGGCAAAGCCACTACAGGAGAAGCAATCCAAGCAATAAACGAACTGTTCATAAGACCCCAGGTCCCACTGACCATAATCAGCATAAGCATCATGCCATCACTGGCTTTGAGGCAAAATTAGGGATCTTAACAACCTTCCCCAACATCGCTTTTATGAAAGCCCAATGGAGACCCGCATGTATGCCCACTAAGAGTAAAGCGAAAGCTGAGAAAAAATAGTGAGCTGATTTGAAAGTTTCAACTTCTTCAAAAACACCCGCAAACACGAACTTAGACATCGTTATACCACTACCGATGATGATCAGAAAGCTGATCAACAAGAGAACACTTAAGACATAACTAACACGTATTTTAAAGGGAATGTTTTTAGAAAAAAATCTTCGGGTAAAGCTAACGATCCATCGCCAGTTGAATGCGAGATGGAGCATTGTGGCTCCAAATAAAGCCAATCCTACAACTTCATGAAAAGCCAAACCAACCGCTGCTACGCTAAATAAACTAAACAGGCCAACGGCCATGATTAGATCTAAACTTAATTTCATCCAATTCTTTTTCATAATGACTCCTTGTGTCTCTTAGACAAGACCAGTTTACAAAAAGATTATGACTTTTATGTGTCAAAT
>CAZXTB010000266.1:0-2144 GCA_964643535.1 uncultured Erysipelotrichaceae bacterium
TTGCAATTTCAAGCCATGGTCGAAGCGGGCTGTCCTGGGTGTTTTATGGCAGTGTTTCTGCCGGCGTACTGCAAAGGATTGACAGGCCATTATTGATGATCCGGTCACGAAACGCATAGAGATGGAAATCACATCTCTACAGCATGAAATGATCTGCAAGCCGCCGGTGGCAATACCACTTGTGACCGTCACCAGTTCCTATTACAGTGACCATTCTCAGAATCTCCGCCGCTGAAAATTCCCAGCAAAAATACTATATTTATTTTCATGGGTGCATGAGCCCTTCCTCCAGTGTGATCTCCTGTCAACTTCTCCATATAGAGACTGAACTATCATTTGCAAATTTTGAATGGGTTCATTCTGCTTCTAAGAATTAGAATTAATTGACAATCAAAAAATATAACTTATTTTATAGCAACGATTAAAACCAGAAACAGTATAGATAGGAGATACAGCTATGAAAACAGACCTTGAAGATGTATTAAATAAGATCGGTGAATCCTTTAAAAATGATATCATGAAGGAATCAAACTGTTATCTTGAAGTTGATATCGGAAAACAAGCCACAGAACTTGGTCTTTCAGATATTCAAAAATCTTATGAGCATGTAAATGCGATTGTTCCTTTGAAGCAATCGCTCCCGGGAATGAAAGTCATGATCGATGGCAGATCGTTTACTAACTATGCTCAATTCGATACAGGGATAGCTGTACCTGCATATGTGGCCAGAGAAACCATGATGAATTATCAAACCTACATTCCGGCCGACAGTATGATTTTAAATTTTGCCTGATCCAATATGCTTAACACGATACGTATAGATTAAATAAGAAAAAAATGATTTGACCTCCACTGAATCTTCGCCGCTGAAGAATATTATCTTAAAACCATTTCAACCAATACCATATAACCATACTAATTGTGGTTATATCTTTTCGTGACGCCATAAAATGTTTCTGGCAATATTTGTGCCAATACATTGTCAAATATATCTGTCAAATAATGCCCACATGTCCGATCAACACATGGGCGAACTGATCAACAATTAAGCAGCTTCCGCTTCTTCAAGCTTTACGTACAATTCAAATAATATATTGCAAAATTTGTCTAAGTAAATTGCAGTTATTCTCCAAGAAGATCAACTGATGTACTGACACCACGTAAAAGATCATGAAAAATAATATAGCTGAGAAAATCATTGACATTTTTAAAAAAATAAAAATTTAGATTCTTTTCTATAGGTCGGTTGAAGTATAGGTGCGTTCGTGATCCCCGGGCTTCATCAAATTGCGGATCAGTTATACCACTTCCGAATCTTGCAGCTATACAATCAAAACAATCGTGCTGTTAAAAATATGCCCACACGCAATATCTCGCATGTGGGCTTTTTTTTATCGTTAATTCAAGGTTTCTGGATAGTCAAAGTATCCATAATCCTAATCTTCAAGACTATCGTTATAATCAATACTATACATCTCCTCAATTTTCACAAGATCAACCAGGATATAATCCAAATCATTTTGCTCATATTGATCTGACTCAAGATATTCCAGTCTCAAACGAGCAATTTCATATCTCTTTTCAGCGGCATCCAGATCATCTTGAGCCTGTAGCAATTTGCTTCGGGCTTCCTTGGTTAACATTTCATGTGATCCATACACACGCTGTTGATGATGCCCGATACTTGAACATCTATTACATACAAATTCATCAGATTCATTTTTTGGAAATTCATCATATTCTTGGCCACATATAGTACAAGCAAATTTTACATTAAGCATGTTTAAACTCCTTTAGTAATGTTTTAATTTGTTAATTTTAAGTTTTATTCATTTTGATGATTCAAATTAAGTTTTCATAAATATCACCTCTCTATTTTTTTGTTTAGCGGCTGAGATTTGGCAAGTGATCCATGAAGCTGGTACTGGTGCAGAATTGATTGTGATGCGTGTTTCAAATATAGTATTTCCATATAAGCATAGAAGAAATTAAATGTTTCTTTGCATATTTTCACAGTGAATAATGTAACAAGTACAAAAATGATCTATGAAAAATTGCCACATCAAATAGACCTTGTGATGGAAATGCTTGATGTTGAACCGAACATTTGTGGTAATGGTGTGAAGTTGCAAGAGGTGGAATGC
>CAZXTB010000267.1:0-2143 GCA_964643535.1 uncultured Erysipelotrichaceae bacterium
ACTACGAGCAGTTAACCGATCTGCTCAAGGATAAAGATTTAAAAGAGATCTTGATCCAAACCATCGAAGGTCGTAATGTCCAAATCGATATCGGTGAAGCCAATGGGATCCTATTTCATAACTGTACCACCATGGGACTGGATGCTAAGGTCACCATCAAAGCTGAAAAAGTAGGTAAAAAGCTTCTCTTACCAAGTAAACTGGTCTATATCGTCAGTTTGTTTCTGACCTTAAAAGAAAGAGCGCCTATTGAACTTCATTTAACCTTAGATGGGAAGACCACCGTTCATCAGATGATCTTATGTGCCGTTATGAACGGGAAATATTACGGGGGAGGATTTAAGCCAACCCCAGATGCCTCTGTTCAAGATGGACTGTTTGATGTTTGCTTAGTTGATTACTGTAGTTTAGGCACCATCTTAAGACTCTTGCCTAAGTATATGTTTGGAAAGCATACTCATGAAA
This sequence comes from uncultured Erysipelotrichaceae bacterium, assembly GCA_964643535.1. Taxonomy (GTDB): domain Bacteria; phylum Bacillota_I; class Bacilli_A; order Erysipelotrichales; family Erysipelotrichaceae; genus UBA2212. The sequence continues at coordinate 466 of CAZXTB010000267.1, forward strand.
AACAAGCCCATTTCTATAAAGCAGATAAAGTAGAGATCAAGACCCCAAAAGAAGCCATCGCTTCTCAAATCGATGGGGAAGTCTTCCATCTTCAAGAGTATAAGTTTATTATGCATCCAAAATGGCTAACAGCCAGAGTTCCGCAAAACTGCGAGATTCATTAAGGAGAACCATGTTTAAGATTCATGTGTATAAGAGTGTCGATGAAGTCAGTCAAAAAGCCTTTGAGATCGTCAATGAAATCGTTAAGAGTAAACATCCAGTAACCCTAGGTTTAGCGACAGGTTCTTCTCCTGTTGGAATGTATGCTCTTTTGGTTAAAGACCATGAGATAAACGGAACTTCTTATAAAAACGTAACGACCTATAATCTGGATGAATACGTAGGACTTCCTAAAGGACACTCTCAAAGCTATCTTACCTTTATGAATGATAACCTCTTTGATTATGTCGATATTGATCGAAAAAACATTCATATGCCTTCAGCTCATAGTCAAGATCTTAAGAAAGACGCTGAAGATTATAGTAAAGCTGTCTTAAGTGCTCATGTCGATGTACAGGTCCTAGGCATAGGCTCTAATGGCCATATAGGATTTAATGAACCTGGAACACCTTTTGATTCAATTACGCACGTAGTGGCCTTAAAAGAGGAAACTCGAAAAGACAATGCTCGTTTCTTTAGTAGCATCGATGAAGTCCCAGAATACGCAGTATCGATGGGAATCACCGAAATCATGGCCGCTAAAAAGATCGTCTTAATTGCGATTGGGAATAAGAAAGCTTTGGCAGTAAAAGAAATGATTCATGGGAAAATCAGAGAAGAAGTGCCTTGTACCATCTTGCAGAAACATTCAGATGTCATTTTGATTCTGGATAAGGAAGCTGCCAGTTTATTAGATGATTAAACTCTTTGTCAGCGATCTTGATGGGACGATGTTAACCAACTCTAAAACCATCTCCAATGAAAATAGAGAAGCCGTTATCAAAGCTCAAGAAATGGGTGTCAAGGTCATCTTAGCGACGGGACGAGGGATGGATTCTACCATCGCTTACGCCAAGGAGCTTCAAATGGATAAATATGGTGGATATCTGGTGACCAATAATGGTCAACAGATGTATGATTGCACCAGTAAGTACCTTCAAACCAATGGGGTCATCTCCACAAAAGACGCTCAAGAAGCTTTTAAGGTAGCCAAGGAATATCATCTTCAACTCATATTATCTTCGGCTCATGGTTTGGCTTTCTATACCCCTAAAGAATTGGTTCCTGTGAGAGCTTTATATCAAGTCATCAATAAGATATTGCCTTACTTTGGATTTATCTTTCAAAAATTTAATTTTCTTCAGCTTTTTGGCTTTCTTAAGTCAAGTCACTTAAGAATGCTAAAGAGTGTCGATGATGTCGTAGGTGAATATCAGAAAGCAGGCTTTGCTCATATTGGTCCTAAGATGCTAAAGGTCGAACCCATCATCAGAGAAAGACTCTCGGCCAATCTAGAACTGATGCGTGTAGGAGGCCTTTGGATCGATGGTTCCCCTAAAGGCATCACCAAACTCACTGGTATCCAACAAGTTATGGCCATCCATCACATCAACTATGATGAAGTCATGACCGTAGGGGATTTCCAAAACGACTTAACGATGATTCATGCTTTCCCTAAAGGAATCGCCATGGGTAA
>CAZXTB010000268.1:0-2139 GCA_964643535.1 uncultured Erysipelotrichaceae bacterium
TCACTTTATCCTTATACCGTTGATAAAGGTCGATTAAACAAAATACGAGAAACCTTAGGCTTGGATCAAAACGTCAAACATGCGATCTTGATCGATCGCGCAGATGGCTTAGAAGGTCATGAACTATGGACCTTTGGAAGTCAAGGTCAAAAGAAACAATGTTTCATCATAGATAAAAATGATCTTCTAGAAAGCGAGCTCTCTTTATGAAAATACTCTTAGCGACACATAACCCCAATAAAGTGATTGAACTCTTAGCCCTATTAAAAGATCATCCTGAGATCGAAGTCTTGACTTTAAATGAACTACAGATCACTGAAGAGCCCGAAGAAACAGAATCAACGTTTATGGGCAATGCCCAACTTAAGGCAAAATGGGCGGCCTCTAAAAGTGGAATGATAAGTTTAGCCGATGATTCAGGTTTAGAAATCGATGCGCTTAATAAAGAACCAGGTGTATTGTCTGCTCGATATTTAGGTAAAGATACGCCTTATGAGCTAAAAAATCAGATCATCTTAGATCGATTGAGTCATTCAAAAGATCGAAGAGCTCGCTTCATCAGTGTGGTTGCGATTGCCTCACCACAATCCTCTGGTTCAATCTTAAGTAATACTGATATAATTTGTTGTGAAGGAATCATGGAAGGAAGCATCGCTTTCCATCCAGAAGGATCAAACGGCTTTGGTTATGATCCAATCTTTATTCCTGAAGGATTTAGTGAAACGTATGCCCAAATGTCCACAGAAACCAAGAATAAGGTTTCTCATCGAGGACAAGCCTTTAGAAAAGCGGTTGAAGTATTGACCCAAGGAGAAAAACCATGAGACTTGTAGAAGAAGTAAATGCCATCGCTTTAGGCATCATTGTATGGATTGTCTTGGTCCTATCTGTCCTACAATTCACTGCGTTTAATGTTGATTTCTACAAGGAACAATATGCGTTTCGTGATACAGCTGGAAGTATTGGGGTCTCTGAAACAGATCTGATCAAAGTAACCGAGGTTCTTTTGGATTATACCTCAGGTAAAAGAGCGGACATGATCGTTGAGGTAGAAGTCAACGGAGTCATGAAACAATACTACAATCAACGAGAAATCGATCATATGGTCGATGTACGTGTCCTCTACTTAAAGGTCCTACAAATCAGAGATATCTTATTGATTTTTGGATTGATCAATATCTTTGCCTTGTTTGTGTTTAGAAAAAAGAAGCTAATTCCTGAATTGAATTTTGGATTGACCTGGGTCAGTGTTGGGTTTGGGACGATCATCTTACTTTTGGGATCTTTCGCGGTCATCAATTTTGATGCCTTTTGGACAGCCTTTCATAAAGTATTCTTCTCCAACGACCTATGGTTACTAGATCCTTATACGGATAACTTGATCAATATGGTACCTCAAGAATTCTTCGTCGATCTCATTGTCATGATTCTTATTCATTTTATCTTGAGTTTGATGACGATCTTTGTCTTACTTAAGAGTGAGGCAACCAAAGGCATCAGTCAAAACAGTTTAAAAGTCATAGCGGTCATCACGATGACCGTCGATCATATGGGTTATTTCTTATTCCCAGAAATCAGAGAAATGAGGATCATAGGTAGGATTGCCTATCCGATCTTTACCTACTTGTTTGCGATGAGCTATCGATTCTCACACGATAAGATCAAATTGCTGATTCGTTTGGTGATCTTTGCGGTCGCAGGACATTTGTTGATCACATGGGCAGGTGACAGTGGTTTCTATAATATCCTCTTCTTATTCATCTTAGGATGGATCGCATTTTGGGTCATCGATCAAAAGAAGGGTTTTGTTCTAAATGTTGTGGTGGTAGCACTACTGGCCTTTTTAGCCCAATCGATTGGGGTTGATTATGGTTATTATGGAATCTTGACCTTGGTGATCTTCTATGTCTTTTATGAGAAGCGCTGGATTCAATTCCTCTTCTTCTCCATCTTAACGATCTTGTTTTCCTTTGAATGGTTGATTTCGGGTTTATTGACCAATTCAGATTATTGGACCTATTTACCAACCATCTTTAGTAATGGGATCTATGCCTACACCAAATACTTCCCACAAGTCTTTGCGATCTTAGCGCTTATCCCTCTTGGATTTTATGTGTATAAAGCGCCTAAGAGTAAAAC
>CAZXTB010000269.1:0-1313 GCA_964643535.1 uncultured Erysipelotrichaceae bacterium
AATCCGTCATCAAACAACTCCGCACTGAACAACCTGAAGAAGACATCACCAACTTCGTCTATGTAACGGATGATAAAAAATTGGTGGGTGTTATTTCCTTAGTTGATTTGATCCATGCGAAATCCAATCGTGTCTTAAGAACCCTTATGAAAACAGAATTGGTCATCTTAAAAGACAGCGATAAGATCGAAGAAGCCATGGAACAGATGCAGAAATACAACTTAATGATTCTGCCTGTCGTCGATGAGAATGATGAATTGATTGGGATTGTTTCGTTGATGGACATCGTCTATGAATACATTCGCTTAAAGAAGGTGGATGTATGAAAGATAAACTTAAAAAAAGATGGCGTAAGCTGATCTATATCTTTGGGATCATAGGTCCAGGCATCATCACAGCCAGCGCAGGCAATGATGCAGGCGGAATCGCAACCTATGCGACCGTAGGCGCCAATTACGGTTATAAGATGTTGTGGGGTTTAACCATCATCGCGATTGGTTTAGCGGTCATTCAAGAAATGAATGCCCGTATGGCGGTGGTGACTGGTAAAGGTCTATCTGATCTTATACGAGAGAAGTTTGGGGTTAAGTTGACCTTGTTTGCGATGACGATCTTATTTATCGCTAATTTCGGGGTCGTCTTAGGGGACTTCGCTGGGGTAGCTGCCTCGATGGAACTCTTTGGGGTCAGTAAGTATATCTCCGTTCCTTTGGTTGCCCTCTTCATTTGGATCTTGGTCACTAAAGGATCTTATATTAAAGTAGAAAAAGTCTTGATGTTGTTTACCTTTGTTTTCTTTGGATACATCTTCGCAGCCTTTATGGTTAAACCTCAACCCAATTGGGGAGCCGTTGCCTTAAGCGCTGTGACCCCTACTTTCGATATGAACACAGGATTCATTCTCACCTTCATTGGGATGATAGGAACCACCATAACGCCTTATATGCAGTTTTATCTACAAGCAGCCATCGTCGATAAGAAGCTTGGTTTAAAAGATTATAAGTATGAACAATTGGATGTCTACATCAGTTCCTTATGGTCCAATGTGGTTCAGTTCTTCATCATCGTCTGTACAGCCGCAACCCTTTATGTCGCAGGGACCAGTGTTTCCTCAGCTGCAGAAGCTGCTTTAGCGCTTAAACCTTTAGCCGGCAATTATGCCTTCATCTTGTTTGGGGCAGGCTTGTTTGGAGCTTCCGTCTTAGCCGCTGCGATCATTCCCTTGTCTACATCCTATGCGATCACTGAAGCCTTCGGATGGGAAAGTGGGGTCGATTACAGCTTCAAAGAAGCCCCTGCTTTCTTTGGGATCT
>CAZXTB010000269.1:1323-2136 GCA_964643535.1 uncultured Erysipelotrichaceae bacterium
GGATCTATACCTTCATCATTGTGATCTCAGCTGCCTTGGTTTTGATTCCAGACTTAAACCTCATGAGCCTCATCCTAAGTACCCAACAGATCGCTGGTTTCCTAACCCCCATCATCATCATCTTTATGATCTTACTGGTGAATGATAAGCGTATCATGGGCAAGTACATCAACAATAAGCTTCAAAATGCGATCTCATCGATCACAGTGCTCTTGATCATTGCCTGTACTGTAGCCTTACTCATCGCTCAATTCCTATAAAAAACGAGTCATCGACTCGTTTTTGTTTTACTTCCGCCATTGGATTTATAGTTAGATAAGATGTTGGTGGTATAAGAGAAGATCATCTTATTTTTCTGTCGTGTTCTTTTAATGGCGATATCGACAAGTTCATCCATCAGTTTATTGAAAGGTAAACCAGTAGCTTTCCATAGATAGAAGGATAAAGATCCTGGAATCGTATTGATCTCATTGACGTAGACTTTATTCGTAGCTTCATCTAATAAGAAATCGATACGACAGACCCCTGCCCCATTTAAGACCCTAAAAGCTTCTAAGGCATAAGCTTGAACTTCTTTCGTCAAAGCATCAGATACTTTCGCAGGACAATTTCGACTCGCAGAAGCCATTCCTTTTGATTTAGAAGACCCCTTGTATTTGTTGTCATAAGAGAGGATACTGTCTTGTTTCATGACTTCTTCTAAGACAGAGGCCTTACGTTGATCATAATAACCTAAGACTGAACAATTGAGTTCTCTAAGTTGAGTGACTGCTTTTTCGATGACGATCTTCACATCGTACTGAGAGGCTGTAT
>CAZXTB010000270.1:0-1154 GCA_964643535.1 uncultured Erysipelotrichaceae bacterium
AGAGACACGATAGAAATTGTTTTTGATATTCTGTGTTTTCTTTCAAAATCTTTCATTTTTTCCTCTTAAACACTGAAACAATCCATCTTGTGGATCCATAAGACTGATTAGAAGCAAATGTACTGACTAACTCCCATCCCTGATCACCTAATTGGTTCAACTGTCTATCCATGAAGCCTTGATCTATCTTACCTCCAAAAAAACCTTTGGCATCTGTGAAGATGGTTTTGTATTCAAACTGATCCATTTTCTAACTCCCTTCTAAACAAATTAATTTGCTTATAGACGCTGATCTGGTAACACAGATACAATAATCAATGTTGGGATGGTGAAAAATATCCCAAGCCAGAAAAACGTACGTCGATCATAACCTTTTCTCTCGGCTATTCTGCTGCAGAATCTGCCGAACAGATACATTATCGCGAGTAAAAATAGCAAATTAAAAGGTGCAAATGTGATTAATTGATCCATATATATATTCCCTCCTATACAAAAAAAACACGCCAAAAGCGTACTTTCAATTATCCCATATTCTTTTTAAGTATCCAAACCCAATTATCATAAATCCCCCAAACTTAAAATACTACCCACATTATAATCGCAATTCACAACCCTCGCAAGCCGTAAATTCACCCCGCTTACTACAAATAAAATTGATGTTGACAATATCGATATTCGATACTATAATCAAGACAAATATCGATATTCAATATTACAAACACATGTACACTTATATCCCGGAGGAGACATGGCAAAAAAAGCATTTGATACACTCACAGAAACGATGTTATATGTCCTGATGTCGTTTCAAAATAAAGACATGTGTGGCACGGAAATAGCCGATCATGTAAAGCATCTAACGAACGGGCGAGTGCGTATCGGGCCGGGAACTTTGTATACGATTCTTTCCAATTTCCAAAAAGAAGGGTTCATCGAAAAGAAGGAATCCCAGGGAAGAACGATAACATATTCCATAACACCAAAAGGACTTCAGGTATATCTTGACGAGATCCAAAGGTTAAAGCAATGTCTGGAAGATGCGGGTAAGGAGGCACAGCAATGATAAAAATCGTTAGAAAACTCAATCCATTTTCAGCATATGATATCGAGTACCTGGAAAGCTGGCTTACCGACATGGCGAAACAAGGGTTGAT
>CAZXTB010000270.1:1164-2134 GCA_964643535.1 uncultured Erysipelotrichaceae bacterium
ACCTCGCGCACGTGCGAATTGTCCGGCGGCACGCATCCTTTGCGGAAGGGGAGCCGAAAAACAGGAGATACCGTATTCTTCCCAAATATTTTGTTTCAGTAAGCAAGGAAGAGAAAGACTTCTATGCCCAGCAGAAATGGAATTTCGACTTTGACTTCTCCGGCCTGAACGTGTTTTATACGGATGACGAAGAGGCCGAAGAACTATTTACCGATGCTTCAAGTTTTCGGTCTTACACTAAGAAATATACCGTTATTACAATACTATTTCTACTTGTGACACCATATATATATTATAGGTGGGTCATCGGCGAGTTTAATGACTTCCAATCTTATATGCCACCCCTTCACTGGATTCAGCAACTCGGTTTAATGCTGACCCTTGTGAATGCATCGTTAGTGGTTTTGGTATTATTCTACGTGATTAGGATGTTTGTCGGTTCTATATTGCTCATGGTTAAGATTAGGAAAAATATCAAGCTAAATCATGATAAACCTTATAAAAATGCTTACAAGCTATACAAATTTATAACTGTATTAACACTTGTTGCTCTGATTGGTATCCCAGTTGGGATGATTGTCAGCCACAACTACCCCGGCACAACAATTACCTATGAGGAGACCATTGCATACGATGGAACACACCCGGTTATGTTTAGGGAAATCGATCAGGAAAATTGGGCTCTAGTTCAAAAGTGCATAGATTCCGAGGAGTGGTTTGGAGACATTGGGTATACTGTTGACAGTTATTGGGATGGGCTCTTTAAACGTATTGTCACTGAAGATGTTCGGATTGATGAAGGCAAACAGGACGGCGTCACTTACGTTGCCACTTATTACAATGCACGTACACAGGGCATCGCGGAACGATATCTTAAGGAAGAACTATCCTATCTTAACAACAAGAATTTTACCATGGATGATATAAGAATTAAGTGCGATGGTGTTGATTATGCTGGATATTACTATAA
>CAZXTB010000271.1:0-2126 GCA_964643535.1 uncultured Erysipelotrichaceae bacterium
GGTCAACAAAAATCCTTGATGGACATTGTCACTGCGAATGCGAAACAACATCTTGAACAAAACATCGAGGTGATGTCTCGTAAACATAAAGACCATGAGGAAGCGTTGATTCAACTGTCAACTTTATTGAAACTTGAAGACGTTGAACGCATCGAGCTCTATGACAACTCCCACATCTCTGGATCTTATGCCTCTGGAGCTTGTGTTGTTTATCAACATGGCCTTCCTTTAAAGAAAGACTATCGTTTATACGATGTCCACGCAGGGGCAGATGACTTAAAAAACATGGAAGAAGTCATCTATCGACGCTATTATCGAATTCTAAAAGAAAAAGCTAAAATGCCTTCGTTGATTCTGGTCGATGGGGGACTCAATCAAGTCAACATCGTCAAGAAAACTTTGGTCAGTATGGGGGTTGAAGTGCCTGTCGCTGGTCTACAAAAAAACGACAAACATTCTACTGCTGAACTTTTAAATGAAGACGGAGAAACCATAGACCTCAGAGAAAATCGTGCCTTGTTTTTCTTATTGACGCGTATGCAAGATGAAGTTCATCGCTTTGTCATCGCGCATCATCAAAAAAGAAGAACCAAAGGACAAGTAGCTTCCATCTTAGATGATGTAGAAGGCTTAGGTCCTGTTAGAAGAAAAACTTTAATGAAGACATATAAAAATATTGCCTTGATGAAAGAAGCAAGCCTGCTGGATTTAGAAAAAGTCTTGCCTAAAGCGGTCGCACAGGCGCTTTATGACGTCTTGCATTCTTAGTGCGTGGTATAATGAGTAAGGTAAAAATATGACGATAGGAATTCTCGATTCAGGCCTAGGAGGCTACAGTGTTTATCATGCGTTAAGAGGGGCGTATCCAAATGCTTCTTTTCTTTTTTTAGCGGATCAACTGAATGCCCCATTTGGGGATAAATCAAAGGAACAGATCTTTGAGATCGCTTGTGATGCGATGACTTGGTTTCAAAAACAAGGTATAGAAGAAGTCTTGGTGGCGTGTAATACAATAAGTGCTTTGGTTTTGGATGAAGTCGCACCGCTTTATCCACAACTTAAGATCACAGGCATCATCGATCTTACCGTGAATCAGTTTAAAAATAATCCTAGTGAAGATCTATTGGTGCTTGCGACTGTAGGAACCATCAATAGTCTTGCCTATCCTCATAAATTTGAAAAGCTTCTATCTAAAAAGAAGATCCATTCATTGGCTTTACCAAGATTGGTTCCTTTACTGGAAGGTTTAGCACCTCAAGATGAGATCAAAGCCTATCTCGAAGAGAGCTTATCTTTTTATCAGAATAAAACAAAAGGGGTTGTTTTAGCGTGTACCCATTATCCTTTGGTCAATAAGATGATCGAAGGCATCTTAGAAGTACCAAGCTATGACTCGATTGAGCCCATCTTGAAACATTTCTCTAAGCGGGATTTACCTCAAGGTCAGTCTCTTGTTTTAACCACTAAAGATCCCATTTATATGGCTAAACAAATCCAGTTCTTATTCAATAAAGAAGAAAACGTAATATTAGCTAAGGTTGAACATGCAGATCGTCGTTGTTAGTGATACCCATGGAAGAAATGAAGTCTTTCAAGAGCTAAGAAACCAACATCCTATGGCTTCAGCTTTTTTACATTGTGGAGATTCAGAAACGGATGAATACAATCTAGATGGTTTCGTGAGTGTACAAGGGAATAACGATTATTACACCTCTTATCCTTCAGAACTTGTTTTAGATCTAAAAGAAGTTAGGATCTATATGACCCATGGACAATACTTAAGACATCACAATCGAGAAGAGACCTTGATTCAAAGAGCCAAGGATCATCAATGCGGCATCGTTTTAACAGGGCATACCCATGTCTATGAAGTGATCAGAAAAGATGGGATCCTTTTGGTTAATCCTGGTTCCTTATATCATAATCGTGATATGACGCCTCCTAGTTATGCCTTGATTACCATCGATAAAGGCAAGATCAAAGTTCAACGTTATAATTATCCTAGATAGTTATTCACGTAAGGTCTTGAATGGAATGAGTGAGTTTGGTATAATAGTCAAGCATTGTCCTGATAGCTCAGCTGGATAGAGCATGCGCCTTCTAAGCGCACGGTCGGGGGTTCGAGT